>JALRFC010000009.1 GCA_023253875.1 Candidatus Kapaibacterium sp. | reverse complement strand
ATATAATTTATTGCCATTGGCTTCTACTTGGCCAGCAACAAATTGACCGATAGTGGCATGCATTCTCATGCCATTACCAACTTCAGCGGATATCACACCACCACCACCAATTACCCATCTATTGCTTACAGATTGAGCATTGAGGCTTTGAGAAGTGAATCCAAATCCTGTGAGAAATAAAAACACAGACAGAGTGCCTAATAGTGTTTTCATGTTAACTCCTAATAAATAAATCATTAAAACTATGTATTTCAATTACTTACAAATTTTACATGCGTGTTTTTGAATATTCGCATGTGTACAGTATGAATTCAACTGCAAAAATCATTCCAAAGTGTATACCACTCGGATGATTACATTTTTTTACAGTTATTCACATTTTTATCAGCCGGAAAACCAATGAAGCAAGGATTTCGAACATTCATTTCATCGAATATTACTACCATTCAGCACTTCAAATCATAGGTTTTCCACACAAGCTAAAGTATTAAGTATCAACAACTTGCATGAAATCTTGTCACTATTTCAAGCATAATTGATACCAAGATACACTCCTAGCATCATGCCAAAATACAAAATTCACAACAACTACAAAAGAATCTATGGTATTACGAAACCATAATGATATCTATCATAGGCGAAACATTGTTCGATTAGGAAAAGCTTTGTGTACAATAGATTGTCAGATTAATGACAATGTGTGTAAACTTTTCCACAGTCTACTATTATATGTATTGAGTATTAGGCATGAAGTTAATTACATATTTCATGCCAAAAGTTACTTTTTAGAGCGTTTCTTCTCTATAAATGGCTGTATATGACCACTTTTTTTCAATATTTCCTTTATTGATTGATCAATTGCTGCATTCATGAGATAGTGTGCAAGCTCAATCAACCTAGAATTCTTTCCAGATTCAATCTCAAATATGAGTTCTTGAATGATGTGTTTCTGTCTTTTTTGTGGACTAAGTATAATCAGTTTTGCTAAGTCCCTGATGTGAATATTGGTATCTGCATGGATGAGAAGAGGTATGAGTGCATCTTTGACCCTCTCCGGAGTCTTTCCCTCATAAATCTCAGATAATAATCCAAGACTAACCTTTCCTGACCCACGAATTCCCATGATTGCACTATTTCGTATGATTTGTGCCTCCTCAAACAAAGCACTCTGCAATAATTCTATTGCATGTACCGGTAATACCTTTCCAATGGAATAAGCGGCTGATGCTCTGACCATTGGCTCTTCATCTTGTAATCTATGCGAAAGCACTTCGAGTACCGAATCAGGTAATGCTCCTATTTCACCTATCTGTTTGGAAGCTATCGACCTGATTCGCCAATTTCCATGGTCTAACAAAGATACCATCACCGGTATACCGGACTTGAGCTGTAACTTGGCAAACATGCTTAATCCGAAACCTATAACCTCCGAGCTATCATCTTCACATGCTCGCAATAAAGATGCTTCCACTTCCATCGGAAAGGATGCATGCAATCGTGGGATAATCTGCTCAAGCGCCAATCGCTCACGAGGCAATTGCGTACCAAATTTCTCTTCACAATATTGTAATGCGGGTAATCCTAAGGCAATCAATTCCTTTCTTGCTGATTCAACTCCCGATTGATACTTCTGTGGTGCAGCCGAAGCTCGAATGAATAGTGAATCAATTGATGACCAAACATATCCGAAATCTGTTTCTGAAATGGTTGAATCTGAACTTTGTGCGTTTTTAGATAAGGGTTGATTATCCTTAAACCCAAACTCAGCGTCCATGAATAGTCCAAACGTTGAGCGCTTGTTCATGGAATTATTGCGCATCTGATTTCCATAAGTATCGCTTCCACCTGCATCGGCAAATATTCCTATCATCCCATAATTTCTTCTGAAATCAGAATATCCCATTGTATTGGTTGTATTCTTGGCGATATAGGCATCATCTCCCAAAAGGTCCATGAATAGAGAAATTGCATTTGCATTACCACCGCCGAGCGATAAACTCTCCACTGTATATGCATCATTTCCATGTTCATCAAGCAATAGACCAATGGCAATATCATGTCCACAACCTTGCGATACTCCATGCGAAACATAGGTATCATTGCCATGAGCGTCCCATAATAATCCTTGAGCCAAATGAACACCGGATCCTTGAGCATATTGATGTGCTTTATACATATCGGAACCCTGTAGATCAATCAAACCACCAAAGCCATACCAATAGCCGGTACCCTGTCCATATATATCTGACACATAGACATCATTTCCGGAATGCTCAATCAATAGAGCAAGTCCGCCCGATGCTATTGGGCGATATCCCAATGCAGCACCTTGTGCGAATGATTCAAAGTGATCATCATATCGAAGAAAGTCTTGAAATGGACTTGCACAGACATATGAGTCATTTCCTGCATGATCAGTGAGTATGCCTACTCCTTTTGTTCCGGCAAAAGCCTGACCATGAGCATGAATTGCATAGTGATCATTTCCCTGTTCATCTTGATGAATCCCAATTCCAAAAAATCCCATTCCTTGAGTATTTGTTTTGGAAGAATAGGAATCCATACCCGATTTATCATGTATATATCCAATACCAAATACACCGCTACCAAGTGAAAAATTACCACCAGAGTATACATCGTCACCGGATAGATCGTGAAGAATACCTATTCCA
Organism: Candidatus Kapaibacterium sp.; assembly: GCA_023253875.1. Classification (GTDB taxonomy): domain Bacteria; phylum Bacteroidota; class Ignavibacteria; order Kapaibacteriales; family UBA961; genus UBA961. The sequence continues at coordinate 17,922 of JALRFC010000009.1, read as the reverse complement.
AAATATCCAGCCCCCAATGTAAAATCTCCACCTCGATAGGTGTCATTTCCCGAAATATCTATGATACTCTGAATAGGATGAGATAATGCATTCTGTTTTCCACCAGTGATTGCATACATATCATCCCCACCGGGATCTAAAATCAGCAAATAATTCCCTTCATACACATCATTTCCATAGGTACCAATGGCTATTTGACCATAAGGAGTATTCAATCGCAATGGCTTCAGCTCTTTGACATATTCATCCGATAAACGTTCAGCAAGTGAAAACAAGTGAGGATAAGAAGCTATAAGAGATAATCCATATTCAAGTATTTCAGCCGGAGAATCTGCTCGAGAAAAAAAACGTTTCGCTAATTCCATTCCTTCAATCTCGGATTGCTTGAGTGCATAGAGCGAAAGATTTGCTGATTCCTCTGAAAGCATCATAAGAGAATCTGCATGTCGAACAAGTAAGGTGTCTTTCAAAAGTCTTGCTCGAGACTGTGCCGTATTTTTTATCACAGTAAGTAGTGGACCAAGATATTGTCTGAGAATGATAGCATTTCCAAGACTAGTGACAGATTCCAATTGATGTCCAATCATCTTGTCAATCTCACGAGCAGAAATCTCATTGTGTAGATAGCGAGGTGTATATTCACCGAGTTGACCATCCTTCATCAATTGCATAAACCACTGATCGGTACTATCACGCGAAGCTTTTAGAATACCTTGCACATGCATATGTGCAATTGTACCCATGAGCAATGGATTGTCAAAAAGTGATATCTGTAATGAAGAACGATGCTTGTCCGGCTTTACGATATCATGAGGCATGGAGAGATCTATTCTCTTCATATTCAAGGAATATAAACTTGAATCAAGTACTTGAAGAAAAGAAGGAGAAAACCCTTGTCCATACATCATGCCCATAGAACAGTATAGCATGATGAAAGAGAAGATAATGCGTGGTGATTTCATGATTATGCTGTCATTCTTTTGATGCAAGATCTGTCAATTGTTGAGGGGTTAATGTATGCGTCTCACAAATTGCTCTCAAACTTTGCCAAGTATAAATACCGGTTGCATGACCATCAGCCCATGTTGCTTGCAAACCATAATTTCCGACGGGAGTAAGTGCTTTGAGTTCATTCATACCCGGCTTGAACATTTTGATGCCAACGAATACTTTTTGACCCATGATTTCTTCACCCTGACATCCTGCGCAAGGACATTGATCGCGCAATGTTTCAAGTAAGATTGTGGATGAAAATGCATCATTCCATTCAATATATAAGAGATATGGTTTAGGTCTAGAGATGGAAATGGGTGTCAACATTGTAATGCAACTATGAATGTGAAAAGATGAGATAATATTCAAATAGCCATATGATGAATAATGGTATCGCATATACTGTCAATGTACCTATGAGACTTCTCCTTTTTGCAAAACCAAGCAACAGGGCAATCAACATAAATGGTATCATGGGCTCATGATATCGAGGAGTCCCAAAAAATATTGCACATGGAATAATCATTCCTATAATGAGTGCGCTATTTCTCAAACCATAATTCATCTGTAGTAGTTCTTTTCCATGAGTCATACCAATACACATGATCAAACCACCGGGTATGATCAGAAGGTATGACCACCAAGGAAGATTATGCATTTTCTCAGTATATGTATTTCCCGAGATGTCAAAACTTTGCAATGGTAGATATGCATCAGATGCAAAGAGAAAAGCAATCTTTTTGGGAATGAGAAGTATAGAATGTAGCGGGTCATTCATAATAAATTGCAATGCGGATTTCATTGCGGATGTACTAGCTTCGACTTCAGATACATGATCAAAAAAATTCATTTCTTCAACATAATGATATGATCCATTTGCTTCCGGGTGATGACCTATATAGAGATTGATTCCGGTATTCGAAGCAATCATCGGCGAACCCATCACAATTGCATTTCGGATCATCCAAGGAAGAATCACAATCAGTATTCCTATCGAACATGCGATGATATTGTTGCGACTACCTTTCATGAAATCATGGATCAAGATTGCAATCACCGAAAAAACCATGATCGGTCTCGTCAAGATTGCAATACCCCAACAGAAGCCTTCCATAAATCGGGATTTCATTCCTTGAGATGCATCATGTATATAGATCCCAAGCATCATACATGCAATCGCGAGGGGTTCAGACATGAATGTCATTGATTGTATCCATGTCATCGGTAAAAGAAGATAGAGTATGAGTCCCGCATACGATATCCCATTGCTTACTTGATGATCTTTCAAGTGCAGAGCCAATAGCAAAGCTGTACAGGAAACAAGAAATGATTGTAGAATAAATCCAGAGATACTATGTGTCCATATCATGTAAAACACAGAAAGTACTGCCGGAAAACCTATTGGGCGATAAGCAGTGGGAATTCCATTTGACGTAAACGAATAATTCTCGGCAAGTCTCAAAGCATGATTATGATAATCCAGTGCATCAGATTGAGGAATTGGTGAAATAAATATGGACATCAGAACATGCGCAATGAATCCCAGTCCGCTCAAGAGCAAAAGAGTTCGAAAAAAATGAGAATCATATCGTTTAATGAGCAATTTCATGGGCATGAATGAGAAACAGGGAAATACCGCGAGGCATTTCCCTGTTTGGAATCTACAATGAATGAAGCTTATGGAATATTACCTATGAGCGAGAAACGCATGGTATTTCCAAGCGGATGATTTTCTTCAGTTGGAATCACAAAACTGAAATCAAGATTGAAAACATCATAGCGAATACCGGTACCTACAGTAAAGAATTTTCTATTACCGATTGATGCAGGTTCGGAGAAATAACCACCGCGTAAAGCAACCACTTGTTCATACCAATATTCAATACCGAAAGAAGTTTCGATACCACCTCTTTCCCAAGCAGTGACAAAGGAAGTTGGGATTGGATCATTTACCAAACTATCACGACGTACAAGTAATTTTGCGATATCGAATGCAAATGTCAACTTATTGAATTCATCTTCAAGAACAGTGATGCCGGTACCGATGCGAAGCGTTGTTGGGAGTGGATCAGACACATTGATATAGGTAACTTTCGGACCAATATTTGCAAGGTTGAAACCAAGGCCAAATTTATCTCCAAGGTCAAGTCCAAACAAATCAAGATTGCTTGGTTTCCATAACATCCCCAAGTCGAATGCAAGGCTTCGACCAATGCCATCACCTGTTCCGGTGCCTTGCGCATTGACAGGTGCGCCAAGATTTGATTCAATATATTTTATCTGAAAGCCGGCACCGATATCATCGGCAATCAATGTTCCATATCCTACACCAAGTGCATATTCAAAAGAACGAAATGTATTGAGTACTTTACCACTGAAGTCCGTTCTTTTAAATTCACCCAAATTCATGAGCATGAAATTGGCATTGATTGTTCCTTCGAGTGAAGGTACATATTGACTATATGCTGCATGTGCATAGAAAAGATCAGCATTGAATTGGGGCAACCATTTGGCATATGCCAATGCAACTTTTTTGTCATTTGACTTTGTGGTCGCAGGAATTTGAAAGCCAAGTCCACCGACATTCCAATGCGTTGCATAAATATTATCCCCTAATCCTGTTCCTGTCTCCCCCATACCATTCGCTCTTGAATCAGGCGAAATTGTGATGAAAGGCACAGCCGCCTGCCCAAAGATCGCTACTGTTCCGCTCATCAATGCCAATGCAATCACGATGCTCTTGGCCAAAATTGTGTTCTTCATACGGTATTCCATTCTATCAGTGATACTATGTTTCTATGTGAATTATTGGGTCACAATGACTTTTCCGTGCAATGTGACGCCCGGTCCATTTTGTTGTTTGACATGCATCACGCAAAGATACACACCCATGGGAACAGGTGTATGTTGCATGTCAGTGCAATCCCAGCGATATGTCCAGGTATGCAATTCTTGTTTTTCAAGACTTTCTTTCTTGAGTAATCTACCATTCATGTCAAAAATACGAATTTCAGCCTCGGTTGGAAGTGATTGATTATGAATGAAACCTATATTGGCAAATTGATTGGTTGGATTTGGATAGACAAACAATCCTTCAGTAATCAATAGTGAGTCATTATCCGCAAGTCTGAAATATGTTTCTGTTTCTGAATAATTGTTCCAAATGTCCCATGCTCTCACACGTACTGCATTTGTTCCGGTTTTGAGATTGAATATTCGTTTTTGTGCAGTTCCTCTTCGTGCATCCGTAAGATCTGCCTGATATTCCGCAGTGAGGTCCACGGGAATTCTGTCAGAATTAAACCATGCTTCTATATTATGTCCGATACCTGCTCCCGTTGCATTGATTGCGGTATTGTCCGACAAATCCACAATCAATAGTGGATTTCTTCTCACAAGATTACCAGGTTGGAATGTTCTATTATCCAAATAAATCGCAATGGAAGGTCCTTGAGTATCCGGTTCAGAGACAGATTCTATGCCACCGACTTTGAAACCTCTCGTACTTCCTTTTGCAGTCATATCATCTTGAGAATAAGCAAAACCAATCATTCGACCACGTTTATTGGTAAAGCCGATGTCTTTTGGTACGATGAATGAGCCGGTAAATTGACCTTTTTCTACAGTGAAAGTACTTCTGGCCAACACATTGCCTTGCTCATTGATCGTATGGGTTACATTATCAATCGGATCTTTGACTTTGAGTTCAATATCACTGTCTTTTACTGTAACAAGGACCGTACCATCAAATGTATCATCAATGGCATAATTGGAAGCACGACGTACAGATCCGGTCACCGTCACTTTTTGCAATGCTTTGATATTGATGATTGATGAATCCGGAATCGTAGGATCCTCATCAACATATTGTAGATTGATGCTATCGAATGTTATGATATCATTCGGCATTTGCAAATGCAATGCAGGGTCACCAAGAATCAAATATTTTTCATCATTATCGCCATACAGTTCTTGTTTCGTTTTATACATTGCTTCGCCGATTGACAAATAGCGACCCATTGTATCACGAGAGAACATATAGCGATAAAATCTATCACAAATCACTGCATTTTCACCTGAATATACCAGTCTGGTTGCGGCAAAGACTCCGATTGCTCCACCTCTTTCACTGCGCAATAATTCCTCGGCACCTGATTCGCGCTCTGCATCGTCGAAGCGGGCAAAATCACATGTTGCGGCGGTGAGAAAGAAGAGTTTGTCTTTATTCAACATCTGTGGTATGGTTGTCTCTTTTTCAAAGATGCGTTCATGCGCCCAAAGTCTTGGACTACCATGTCCAATCCAATTCAAAAGAACAGCACCATTATTATTTATCTCTGATAATAAATCTTGTGTGACCGTCGGTTTTCTACGTCCATTGGAGACAATCTCAGCAGGATATTGCGCAAGGTAGATTTTTTTCAACATCATGTCTTCAGGAATCGCATCTCTTGCCAATCCTTCTGATTGACTCGTATGTTGTGTTCCTTCGGTTCCTGAACCTACAGGTCCATCATCAGCAACCAAACATACTGTTTGTTGCCATGTGCCTTTCACCAATTCTTGTTCATACTGTTTGATTTTATCAACAAGATAATTTCCATTGTCATTTGAGAGCACAGGCATTCGACCCATGATGATATCAATCACGCGGTCATTTCCGCGAAGTCGTGCAAAATAATCATCCACGCATGCAGATACGGTTTCTCTATAATATTGCGGAAGATCATCAGTTTGATATGTGGGCACATAATTAGGAATCGTAACCTGAATTTGTCTATAGTCATAATGTCCATCGCCCCAAAACATCATGTACTTTGGTTTTTTTGTCCATGAATTCACTGCAAATGCAGCATAATCTCTGATTGCTGTGATATCCTTCATGCCACATGCAAATTCTGTATAAATGTCATTTGTTGTGACAATCTTCACTGAAATTCCTGTTGACTCTCTATATTCCTTGTATTTTTTTGCGGATTGCACAAGGTCTTGATGCGTTATCAATAGCATATCAGCACCTTCGATATCATTACGAAGTCCCACAGGTGAGATGGATGAAAGAGAAGGTGTGATGAAAGTGCTGGAGACAAAATATCTTCGTGGCTGAGTGGAAGTTTCATCTACTCTGAATACAAAGATGCCACCGGTTGTGGATACATTTTCGAGTAAGAGTGGATGGCGTGGATCTGTGATGTCAAAACCTAGAATTTCCTGAGAAGCAAATCTTGACACATTATATTCTGTCCCACCATTTCTCTTCACATCCGAAAATACTTCGAGTTGATTATTCGATGCAGAGAGCGTGCGAGGATATAGAATCTCAAACCAATCCATAATTGCTGTTGAGGCAATTCCACCTTGAGGACTTTGATAAGAAAATTTCAATACGGATCTATTATCCTGAGCAATTGCAGTGGAAGGAATGCTCACTTCTCGAAGAGGCGTACCGATTGCTTCCGTATAACTATAATAATTATTAAATGGATTTGTGCCTGGAATTGTCACCGCATCAATTTGTGTATTTTGTTCACTCACTGTGAGTTGTCCATCAGACTTTGTTTTACTGACAACTTTATATCTATACACGACAGAATCAATGCGCGCAAAATCAGTGAGCAGAGTCGTGAATGTTCTTGGTGAAATAGACTCTATCGTTTTGCCAAACCATATTCTCCCTGATGGAGCGGAGAAAGCATTCATGAGCTCTTCTTCATTGAATATACGTGACATGAATGTAGAAGGTCTAAATTGAATTGAATCCTTCGAAATTGCGGGTAGTGCTTTTGCTCTTCGTCCTTCCGAACCACCAATCGTGATCAAATATGAAGACTCTTTATCGTAAGGATGAGTGAAATGCCTGAAATCGACATTTTTTCCCGACTCATCAGCATTCAAGCGAAATCCTTTCGCAGGTTCTCCATAGAAATAAATAGCATCTAAGTCGCCATCATTGTTTGTTCGAACAATAATGGGTTGTTCTGTCATTGTATTTGCTAATGCGGAATCTACTTTCTCTGGAAGTAATGTACCGCCTAATCCAAAGACTTTGATTGTTGAAATCGCATCTTTGTTGACAATGATACCTGCAGAGGCAAGGGTGGATTTATCCAATTTGTAAATACCCTGTTGATTGACATTCACCTTTGCCCATGGTCCGGTGAGTTGTACTGTCTTTGGAATGATCTTGGCAAATCCATTATGCTTTTCAGAAAGCCATGACTTGGTTTCATTGTGATTGACTGTAATATCCAGATCATCAATAGCATCAAGGATTGGTGTTGGTTGCGTTACTTGTGCATTGAAGACAACCGTACATTCAATGTATTTCGGGATTTCAAGCACACCGGAATTCCCACTCGATCTTACTGCTTTGATGTGCAAATGTGCGATATGTCTATATCGAGCCAGTCCTGCATATTTGATGTCAGCCCAATGCGATGTGTCTTCGAAGGCATATTGTCCTTCATCTATGCGATGGATGAAACCTGATATACCTGCTGAATCTTTCACGAGGGTTGGATTGGGTGCAATGATACCTTTCACTTTTTGTATCATCCCTGTTTTGCATGATAGCAGAGAAAATTGATGTTCACCAGGAACAGTTATAGGAATTGAGTACATAATCTGTGATGGAGAACCCGGATTCCCTTTTCTGATGGCATGTTGTATTCGAGGATAAATAGTTGTTGTACCATCAATCGTCTGAATAGTGTCATATCCCATGATTTCGACATTCATACGAATGGTGAATTTTTGTGTATCTGAATATATGATGGCATTTTTCGGCAGACCCTGATTTGCTTGCATTTCATGAAAAATGAAGATGCACAGCATGCAAATAACCATCCCCTTGATTGTTCTCATAAGATATGTTGCAGACTGAGTCATGAATGCTCCTTACTGAATATACATGGCTTGGGATGAATGCTGTTCCAAATGTCAGACCGATTGAAAAATGAAAAAGTTCCTCGGTCTTGGTGCTTTCATGTCCTACCAAGTTTTAAGTGACATGTATCGTAAGAAGAATAGGCAGTCGCAAATGATGTGGAACAGAATCGCATGCAAATTACCATGCAATGTTTTCACCCACAAACGAAAATTTGTGCCAAACTCGTAAAATCTCCAATTCATGAGATATTGGATACATACGAATGAGTGAATTTGTACAATTGACCACATCATGATTGTAAGAGTGTGCAAGTTTTTACTCACTTATCCTGACACTTTTGGCAGGGCATGTCCAATTTCGTAAGTTTACTCCACTAATTGGCTACCTTCAGGGGTTGGCTTTATGTTTTACTGATGAGGCATTAGTGTTTGCCTATGATTATTTCTCTCCTCATTGGCATTGCTGTCGGATTTGTACTAGCAATCCCACCCGGTCCGGTGGGAGTGTCAGTCATTCGTATTGCCTTGAATAATGACAAGAGAGGCGGTATTCTCATCAGTATTGGTGCATCTTTGATGGATGTACTCTATTGCTTGCTCGCCATGTTATTCACTACTGCTGTCTTTGGTTCAGTTCAGTATTTCTTTGATGAATATCCATTTGCGATGCTATTGTTTCAGGGCTGTTGCGTTGCCGCAATGTTGATATTCGGGCTATTACAATTCAGAACCCCAAAATTTATTTCTCAAACCCCGGAAATGGCTAACAAAGTTGCTATTTCGCCATTAAAGCGCTTAATGGAGAGATTGAAACATGGGGGGCCTTTTTTCCTTGGTATAGCAATTGCTCTTGCAAATATTGCCAATCCTACATTTCTGCCATCATTGGCCTATACATGCATGTTTGTGCAGCATAGCAATATGATTGCGGTTTCATCGTTGGACAGTATCCTTTATTCCATTGGATTTGGAATTGGCAACTTTGCATGGATGTATATTCTCCTGCGTGTACTCCTGCATTTTAAGGCCAGGTTTTCCGCTGAATTCACATTGCGTATTCAGCGTTTTGCCGGTCTCACCATGATTGGTGTGGGGACATATCTTGGCTATCGCGTGATTCTATTCACAAAATGGCCTGAGATTCTCCGCTTCATATTCTGAAGACTGTTACAGAATACATAGATCATATGTCGGTCATATTAGACTGATTTCACAGGACAAAGACTTTTATTATACATATCAAGGATTTATTATGAATCGCAGCCTACACTCGGTGTTTATTGCGCTGTTATTCCTCATGTTTTCGGGCTTGAATGCACAAGTCCCCGGCTGGGATTTAGCCAAAAACGGAGGAAATACGCAATCAGACAAAGGTATGTCCATACATAGACATTCACCTAGCATCATTTATGCAGGCGGGTATTTTTCCGGGTCAATAACATTTGGCCAATTGAATATTCCAGGAAGTGGTGGAGAAGATGGATTGATGATTCGCTTCAATTCCATCGGAGAAGCGGCATGGGTCAATCGTATTGCAGGTCCTGGAAATGAGCGTGTTCTTGCAATCACAAGTGATGCCAATGGAAATTATTATGCGACCGGTTATTTTGAGTCAACAGCCGGTATCAGCGGAGTATTTTTCGAAAGTAATGGCAATAAAGATTTGTTTATCGCCAAATACTCCCAAGGCGGTGTACTGAATTGGGTGAGAAATCTCGGTAGCATCGGTGATGATATGGGTACAGGCGTGACTGTTGATGCATCCGGAAATGTATTTCTAACTGCTACCTATTCTGATTCATTGACCTTTGTCACCAAAGCTTTGGATACATTAACATATGCAAGTTCAGGTGGAAAAGATATCGCCATCTTCAAATTTGATCAACAAGGTAAAATCATTGCGCATGCTCGTGCAGGTGGATCAGGAGATGATATTTCTGCTGATATATTACTTCATCCTGCTGGAGTTGCATTCACAGGTTCATTCTCCGGAACATCAATTTTCAATACTGATACTCTAACTTCGAATGGGGCTTCTGATATTGTTTTGGCAAATTATTCTCAAAATACATTATCACCCGTTTGGATCTCCAAGATGGGTGGTGCGGGAATTGATTCCGGTGATGATTTGTCAAGTGACAATGCAGGTAATCTTTATCTCGCGGGAATGACAACCGGTAATTTCAGTATAGGTCAAATTGCACTTACATCACAAGGCGGTACTGATGGATTACTTGCCAAGATAACACCTGCGGGCAATGTCGAGTGGGCAACATTAATCGGTGCTCAAGGTGATGATAATTGTGCTGGTGTAAGCGTTGATAATACCGGAAATGTAATGACGACAGGTACATTTTCAGGCACTGCAATATTCGGTACCAGTACACTTGTATCAAAAGGCGGAACAGATGTCTATGTATTGAAAGTCAATGCTTCCGGAACTGTGCAATGGGCTCAACAAGCCGGTAGCACCTCCGATGACAATGTTGAATCCATTTCAAATAATGGAGCCGGAAGTGCTTATATAACCGGTGCTCATGGTTTTGAGACCACACTTATGCCATTCACATTGACAGGTAGAGGCGGTGATGATTTTTACATGGCAAGAATTTTGGACATTGCTCAAAATGATCTTGCAGTAACTGCAATCAATGTTCCTGCTGCACCATTTGCTCCCGGCTTCAGACAAATCTCTGCCACGATTGCAAATACTGGATCCAATACAGTCAATTCCGCCACTATTGAATTGTATGCAGGAAATTCAAAACTGACATCAAAGACACTACTTAGTCCATTGGCACCGGGTGCTTCAATGAATGTGTCACTTGATTCATTGAATCTAACTCCTGCAAGACTTGTTGAATTGACAGCGGTTGCCATGACTCCGAATGGACAACAAGATGGTAATCAAGGCAATAATGCATTTACACGATCCATTGGCCCTGCGCTTCTCAAAGGAACATATACCATTGGTGGAATCTCTCCATCACCGACATTTACCACCGTCGAATTAGCAGCGCAATATATCTCCAATTGGGGAATCATGGATTCGGTTGTATTTCATGTTCGCCCTGGTATTTATGATGGACAAATAGTTCTGAATGAGATACCAGGTTCAAATGTCATGAAGCCCGTCATATTCAAGCGTGACCCGGTACAAAATCAAGCTCCTGACATTATCTATACCTCGCAATACCCTGAGCGTCATTATGTGATGCTATTGAATGGTACAGACAATATGCATTTTGATGGATTGAATATTGCATCCAAATCCGGAACACTCGGAAATGTAATTAGTTTGAAGAATACAAATACACAGATTTCCTTCAATAATATCAATATCGATATTCCTGCTTCTGCTTCAGGAAATGGTATCAGCATCGATGCTTCAAATCAAACTGAAGGATTGAAGATTACAAATTCACTCTTTGTTGGTGGAGATTATGGCATTCACAGTGCTTATGACACTACATTGACCCCAATTAATTGCACTTTGACAGGAAATGTATTCAAGCAATTCAAACAGGGTGGTATGCATATTCGAAATGCACAAGTCATTAGTATCACAGGCAATCGTTTTGAACCGAAAGCAAGCGCAAATGCCGGAATCACTCTTGTAAAAGGAAGTGGCATTACCACAATCACGAATAATGTTATTTCCGACCTCAAAAGAGGATCAGCTATTTCAGTGATTGAAGTGCCAGGGAATCAGCAAACAACAACATTGATCAGTAATAATATGGCAAAAGTTGGTGATTCATTGTCCAATGCGAATGGCATCACATTGAAGAATACCGGTTTTGCAAGCATACTACATAATACTGTTCATGGTGCGAATCGCTCACTTGACGCTTCTTTGCTTAGTATCAATGGTGGCAGTACAATCACAGCATTGAATAATCTATTGACTAATCCCAATAGAGCAATTGGCGTGTCGGTTTCTTATACACTTGCTCAGTCATTCCCACTTGTAATCTCTGATTTCAATCTCATTCAAACAGATTCAGGAAGAGTTGGACAAATCAGTGATGGAAATAATACAACTCAATTTGTTTCTCTGCCACAATGGCGTTCAGCAACATCAAAAGATCTTAATTCTCTGTCCAAAAAAGTTGCATTCGCCAATGATGGTCTCCATTTGAATGAAGTAGATATACAATTATTCGGTGATCAAACTATAAAGCAGATCGTAAACAAAGACATTGATGGAGATCAAAGAAGAAATAGTTATATGGGTGCCGATGAAATCATACCTGTCATTACCATACTACAACAACCGGTTCGTACCGTCACTTGCGATACAACAACAACGCTCCTATTTGTTACAGCAGATGCAACATTCAAAGGACAATTGACCTATCAGTGGACCAGAAATGGCACCATTATCAATGGTGCGACCAATGATACTCTTGTGATCAATCGCGCTACATATCAGAATGAAGGATTTTATCGCTGTATCATCAGATCAAATTCCGGTGCTGACAGTGTACTCACAAATCAAGCGCAATTGTTGATTTCAACACGCACGACAATTCTGAATGATTTGCAAAACCAATATACAGTTCAAGGTGGAACAGCCATTTTTGATATTGGTGCAGAGGTTGCTAATCTTCCTCCTACACATGCAGTGAAATATCGTTGGTTCAGAGATTCAGTTGAATATACTGTGAATACCAATACAGTAACAGGCGTGAATACCCCAAGACTTGTTTTGAGAAATATTCAAGTTGCTGATACCGGTGCTCGTTATCGCGTGATTATCGAAGGTGGATGTGGTTCCGATACCAGCGCAATTGCAGGCATCTATATGCCCGGTGTCTTATTTGTAAGCCAACCTCGTGATACCGCATCCTGCTTGAATGGAAATGTATTTGTATCTGCAGAAGTCTATCCAACAATTGCAGGTTTGGAATTGGCTTATCAATGGAAGCGTGCCACTTTTATTCCTGTTGAAGAAACAAGTACAGTTCAAGGGGCAACAACAGCTAGACTGACAATAGATAGTTTATCAATGAAAGATACTTCTAGTAATTATGTCCTTGAAGTGATAGTGGTTGCAAATAATGCACGTTTCTATTCCAATCCGGTGAAGATTCAATTGTATCAAGCAACGGAAATCACCAAGCATCCTGCTTCCGAGCAAGTATGTATGAATAAACCGTATACATTCTCTGTCGAAGCTCAAGGTGAACAAACAACCTATCAATGGCAGAGAAATGATACCAATATCATTGGTGCCATTGAACCAACATATACTGTTCCACTTATGACCCGTGACTTAACCGGTCAATATCGCGTGATCGTCACTGCGATTTGTGGTACAAAAGCATCCAATATTGCAACCATCACCGCTTTACAAGAATTGGTGGTATTGAGTCAATCACAAAAAAATGTGGTTGTCAATCTTACCAAAAATCTCTCTTTGGATGTCTATGCTGCCGGTGTAACACCATTACGTTATCAATGGTATAAGAATGGTGAAAAGATTGATGGTGCAACAGAAGCACGATATTTCAAGGGCAATGCAAATGCACTCGATAGCGGTTCATATTGGTGTGTTATTAGTGATCAATGCGGTGAAATCAAATCAGATACCATGAAAGTTCGATTAATTCCTGTTTCTGTGGAAGATGAAGGATCAATCACCGGTGCGATTACATTCGGCGTACAGCAAATCATGCCTAATCCCGCCAATGATCTCGTCAATGCACGTATCATGAGTGTCATGCCCGGTGAAGCGATGATTGAAATACATTCAATTCTCGGTGCAACCATGATTCCTGCTTTCAAGATTTCTCTCGATAAAGGATATACCGATATTCCAATTAATATTGAACATCTTGCACCCGGAACATATCTCTGTACAATGAACATGAATGGAAAAGTGTCAACTCATACATTCACGATCGTCAGATAAATCAAAGACATAGTTTCATAGAAGAGCCATGGATCATCATCCATGGCTCTTTGCTTTTAAGGACATGATTTAAGAACACTGTTTTATTGTAAATTTGTGTGTCTTTATGCCATTCTTATCGGAGTTGAAATGTACGTACACGTACTGCTTACTGTATTCCTGATGCTCAATGCATCCATGCTTTTTGCTCAAGTTGCAATACCAACCAATACTCGCGTGAAAGAATTCAATAGCGAGCCCAGAGAGCATTCCATCGACATGATCTCAATGTCCGTACGATTATCCTTTGAACCCAAACAAGGTTTGGTGAAAGGAATGGTCACACATGTATTCACACCTCTTCGTAAACATGTGGATTCCATCATATTTGATGCTATAGACATAACCATCAAAGAAGCAATGCTGAATGGTAAACCGGTTAGGCATAAAAACACAGGAAATGAGATTATTGTCTATCCACTCAATATGAAATGGAGTACTACTGATTCCGTTTCCTTTGTCTATGAGGCAAGTCCAAGAAAAGGACTTTACTTCATTGGTTGGAATGATACAACAAATCGTTCAAGAAAACAGATTTGGTCACAAGGACAAGGTATTGATAATCGTGCATGGATTCCAATGTATGATGAAATGAATGATAAATATCTTACTGAAACTTATACGACATTTGCCAAAGAATATGAAGTTCTTTCCAATGGAAATCTAATCTCAGCAAAAGAGAATAGTGATGGTTCTAAAACATGGCATTATCGCATTGACAAACCACATGCACCATACCTTCTTACATTAATTGTGGGTCGCTTTTCAATCGAAGAAAGAGTATCCGGATCAGGTATTAAACACAAATTGTACTATTATCCCGAATTCCCCGAAAGAGTTGAACCTACATATCGCTTCTCTACCGAAATGATGGACTGGCTTGAAGGTTATATCGGCGTACCATATCCCTGGAAAACCTATGCACAAGCCATGGTGCAGGATTTCACATTCGGTGCAATGGAAAATACAACAGCCACGACATTCGGCGACTTCTCATTTGTTGATCAACGTGGATTCAAGGACAGAAGTTATATCGCTACCAATGTGCATGAACTCACCCATCAATGGTTTGGAGATTTCATAACAGCTCGCTCACAGCAGCATGTATGGTTGCAGGAAAGCTTTGCAACATTCTACCCAAAATATTTCTTCCGAAGATATACGGGTCCCATAATGCCGGATGCAAAGAAATATTTCGGAGAAGATGCATATCAATGGAATCGTCGTGGCGAACAAAACTCTGCTTTGTCAGCAGGAGAAAAAGACAGATTACCTATTGTCCATCCTTCTTCAGGTTCTGCGAGGATCTATCCCAAAGGATCAACAGTCATCGACATGATGATGTATGTATATGGCGAAGATGAAGTGCGAAGAGTAATCAAACATTATTTGGAACATCATCCCTATGGAAATGTTGAAACCAATGATCTCTATCTCGCTTTTCAAGATACGCTTGGTTTAAGTCCGGATTGGTTTTTTGAACAATGGCTATATAAAGGTGGAGAACCACATTATTCAGTGAACTATGTGGATGTCACAAAAGAGAATATCAGAAATACCGTATTTCATGTGGAGCAAATCCATCCTCAAGATGAATTCACAAAACCTTTCGCAATGCCAATTGTTTTTGAAGTTCATTATAAAGATGGTACAAAGGACAGCAAAACTGCCTGGATTGACAAAGCATTCAATAATGTACTAGTCCCAAATCCTTCCAATAAAGAAATTGCTTTTACATTATTCGATCCATCAAGTAATGTACTAAAGCGCATCACATTCAAAAAATCATTCGCGGAATTGCGTGAGCAAGTACTGAAAGCACCAAACATGATTGATCGCTATGATGCACTTGTGGCATTAAAAGAAATCGAAGATCCAACAAAACAAGAATTGCTCGAAAGGGTGTTTGTAAAAGAACAGTTTCATGCAATGAAAAGTGAAGTAATCAATCAAATGATGGAGTTGAAATCTCCAAAAGCAGTTGCTCTTATGCAAAAAGGCCTCGAAGATGCATCAGAAGATGTACGAAAAACAGCATTGAATGGTTTGAAGATCATTCCTCGAGAACTGAAGAGTTCAGTTGAATCACTCTTGAAAGATGAGTCCTATGGAATCATTACTACGGCGCTTGAGAAATTGGCCGAGGCATTTCCTGCTGATATTCCGACTTATCTGAAAACAGTTGAACAACAGATTGGACATCATGCTCAGATTCGCATCAAAGCTTTGGAGATTCGATCCGGCAAAGGTGATGCTATTGCACTTGATTCATTGATAGATTATACCGGACCATCCTTTGAATTCTGGACTCGCCGAAATGCGATGAATGCACTCAAGCGCATCAATGCATTCAATGAAAAAGCATTATGGAATATCTTGGATGGAGCATGGAATCCAAATAGCAGACTTGCTTCAAATTCCATTGAAACATTGCAATACTTTTATCAGCAAGCACAATATAAAGTGCTCATGATCAATGCTCGAAATAGCAAGTCTGAATGGAAATCATGGCAGAAAAAGCAGTGGGAGCAAATCATACGATAATGATATGAGAATTTTCCATTAATTTGCATTGAACAATACAGGATACCGATATGAATAAAGCACTTTCACTCATTTGTTTGCTCATCTTGAGCATGACAATCCTTTCTTCATGTACCACGAATACTGAGCCAACAAGCTCTGCAACGCTGCTGACATTAAGTCAAATCAGCAATAATGCCGGATATGCATGGTTTGATGCTGAGAAAAGCATTTATACGCCGGATGATTCCAAAGTGCGTGACATTAAACAAGCATTCAATAATAAGAATCAAAAAATCTATTTCTTTGTGAATCCTTCATGCTCTTGCGATGGCACCAAAAAGACATTCCCTCATGCCATTCGAATTCTTAAAGATGCAGGTATACCTGATGATCGTATTGTGATCTATTCAATGAAGTCACATACCGATGATCACCCTTTGAAAGATAAATTCACATTGCGTGACCTTCCATCTATTTTCATCACAGTGAATGATGTGATCAAATGTAAAATGGAAGTCATTGATGGCAAATTATATGTCAGTGGGAATGGAAAAATAGATGATAGCCCCGGACAAAAACTAGAAGAAGTAATGGCTGATGGTTTCAGCTGGTAAATGAAAAAGTCGCTCATATGAGCGACTTTTTTTTATCCTATATCTCTTGCGGATTGTTCAATGGATTTGGCGAATGCATGCGATGTCCAATCAAATCCCTTCCGCAATACCGCTTGGTTTCCCAATCCCGGTGCGAGAATACCATTCGCTGAAAGATCATGATCCATCATAATCTGTACAAGTTCATCGAATGTAATGATCGGCTCCCAACCCAATTGTGCTTTTGCTTTTGAAATATCAGCCTGCAATTTGTCAACTTCGGTTGGACGAAAATACCGTGGATCAACTTCAATGATGCATTGTCCGGGATTGATGGCACCGACCGCATTTTTTGCATATGCTTTTTCTTGTACACCACTTCCTTTCCATTCAATTTCAATACCTGCATAAGCACATGCAGATTCTATGAAGTCTCTCACTGAATGACAAGAACCTGTTCCAACCACATAATCATCCGGTCTATCTTGTTGCAACATTAACCACATCATAGCAACATATTCAGGAGCAAATCCCCAATCACGAAGAGCATCCAAATTGCCGATATATAAAGTCTGTTGTGTACCGGACACCATGCTTGCAATTCCTCTCGTAATTTTTCTGGTCACAAAAATCTCACCGCGTCTTGGACTTTCATGATTGAATAATATCCCATTGCATGCAAACATATCATAGGCATTACGATAATTCACTGTCATCCAATACGCATATAATTTTGCCGAGGCATAAGGACTTTGCGGCATGAATGGCGTCAATTCATGTTGTGGGGCCGGAGCAGAACCATATAATTCAGAGGAAGATGCCTGATAAAATTTTGTCCTGATTCCACTTCTGCGAATCGCTTCCAAAATTCTTGTTGTACCAAGGGCTGTGATATCACCGGTATATTCAGGCATGTCAAATGATACGCGAACATGACTTTGCGCACCCAAGTGATAGATTTCATTC
>JALRFC010000099.1 GCA_023253875.1 Candidatus Kapaibacterium sp. | reverse complement strand
ATACCCAACACAATCACGGATTCAGCACCGGGTAGTATTTCCCTGATATCTTTTCTTTTTTCAAGATTCTTCTCGAGATATTGCATCGTCGCATGATATCCGGAAGAAATCCACTCTGTATACTGCTCGAATGCTTCGGTCATTGCTTCTGCCTTGGCAATGCCTACCAATTCAAATCCAACTTTTTTTGCGATTTGTTTGACAAGTTCGGATTGATGCGATGTGGAATAGTCCATTCTATCAGAAATTACGAAGCCAAAGTGGAGTTAATTGTACAGGTTTTTCCAGCCAAATTCCATCATTCCATTCAAAGACATGATATGTCTTTAATCGTGCATTGCTACCCAATGCTTTACCGGAATCCAAAGAATAAATCCAACCATGAAGAGGGCATGTCACTGTTCCCTCTTCAATGAGTCCATCACATATCACGGCAGCATATTGATGAGGACAAATATTCGAGACTGCATAGAGTTCATTGCCATCTCGAATAATGGCTATCTGCACATCTTCATCAAAAAAGACATTCTTTCCTTTTTTCTGAAAAACCTCATTGGAGGAGCAAATGCGAAGATATTCTCTTCCTTCGAATGACATACACTCAAATGAAGCAATTGCTTTCTCGAATGAAGATGCTTCCGAATCTGACATCAAATACTCACCATTTCATCAAACATGAATCCCTTTTCAGTTTTCTTGACTGTACTTGCAACCGAAAATGCATCATGTTCAAAACACAATATCCATTTCTGTTCAACAGCTCTTGTTAAGAGAGATTCCTTTTCTTTCATACTGGTCAATGGAAAATTATCATAGCCCATCACATATGGAACAGGTATATGCGCTCTTGTTGGTATCAGATCTGCGGGAAAGACAATATGATGTTCTGAATCGGAAAGGTGTATCATCTGAAGTGCTTGCGTATGACCATAGACTCTTTCAACATGTATTCCAGGAAATAACTCGCCGTCTCCATCAATACAATTCAACATGCCATTGGCAATCAATGGATCCCAATTTTCGGTCATAAATGAAGCACGATCTTTTTCAGTTGGAGCAATAGCCCATTGCAATTGTTCTTGTTGAACATGATACTTGGCATTCGGAAATGTTGGAACAATTTCTCCATTTGGCATTTTCTTGGTTGCACCACCTACATGATCAAAATGAAGATGGGTCAATATGACATCCGTGATATCTTCCGGTGTGATGGCAAAACTCTTCAGTGAATGTTCGACAGATGCTCTAGAATAATCCACTCGATAGATGGATTCAAGTTTTTCAGACATTTTATGTCCGCATCCTGTATCTATGAGAATGATCTTTCCATTACCTTGTATGAGTAGACTTCGGGAGGTCATATCAATACGATTGAAGGCATCACCCGGATGATATGCCTTGGTCCACAATGTCTTTGGAACTACCCCAAACATTGCGCCGCCATCGAGAGCGAAATCACCGGTATCAAAAATGTCAACAGTATAAGGTCCAATATTCATTTGTATTCCGTCACTTTTTCCATTTGATTGAACAGCCGATTGCTTTTGTAGTCTCAGGCATAGGCGCTTTTTCAGCGATCAAAGATTCAATAGCATTCGATAGATATCGCTCTTTTACTGAGCTTGCATCGCTATGATTATCATCAATCGCTCCGATATATGCAATCTTGAAGGTATTACCTGATTGTTTTTTTAGCAGATAAACATGTGGTGTACGAGTTGCACCATAGTGTTTTGCAATGGATTGTGTTTCATCAATCACATATTTAAAAGTGAATCCTTTTTCCTTTGCTCGCTCTTTCATGTTGTCAAAAGAATCCTCAGGAACGGATATTGGGTCATTTGGATTAATCGCAAGTACCGGATATCCTTTTTTGGAATATGTATTGTGTAAATCAATGATGCGATCTTCATAGGCTTTAGAAAATGGACAATGATTACAAGTGAAAATGACGACTATTCCTTTGTCATTGGAATAATTCGCCAAGGAAATCATTGATCCATCAATATTCTTAAGTGAAAAATCAACAGCATCATCACCAATTTTCAAACCTTCAGCAGAGAATGCATGTACTGCACAAAACAATAATAAGGCCATCATCATGGATTTCATGAGTTTACTCCAATAAGGATTGTATAGTTGTAAATAATTGTTCTTTTTCTAATTGCTGTTCAAAAAACAGTCTCTTCTTTGTTCGATTATCTTGAATAATGGTTGCAGGCAATGAACCTGTCCATTGTTTCTCTATTTTGTCTATCCAACTATTTGGATTGCTTTCATCCAATAGCAGAATTTCCGATGTTATATTTTTCTTCTTTATAAAAGGCAAAAGTACCCTATCAAGTTCCGAAGGAGAGTCCAGACTAACAAGAATGACTTTAACATTCTTGTCAGCAAAGGTGACATGTGCTTCTTCAAAAAAAGGCAATTCTTCAATGCATGGTTTGCACCATGTAGCCCAAAAGTTCATGACATAGATGGAATCCACATCATTATTAAGCAATGAAGTCAATGCCTCAATTTTGACGGTACGAACTTGGGCAAATCCCTGTACAGTTGTGAAGAATATAAGCATGAGCGCAATGTTCATCTCATGATTCCTTGTACTTTCTGCAATCGATCGAAATATTGGCGAATCATGATTTCATAGTCTTTTGTATATCCTTTGCCAAGTGATCTCAAGACATCTTGCATGGCTCTTTGTCTGCTTTCAGGTGTTGACAAATCCAATGGAGGTGGATTTTTACCAATAATGTCTTGTCCGCTTCTTGCTTCTCTCTTCATTTCATAATCTCTCTCATTGATTGATCGCGTTGCATCAAGCAATCGTGAGAGTATCTTATCTTGTCTTCTTTTGGTCTCAGGTGTAATCATTCCATTTTGCATTGAACTGACCACTTCTTGCATTTCATCAGCTATTTGCTGCAAATCACCGAGAGCTTTCTTTTTCCCGGTTGGATCTTGTTGTTGTTTTGCCAATTCCTGCATTGCTTGTTGGGCTTTTCCTTGCTGTGCGGCAAGTCTTGCCAATTGCTGTTGTTGCTGTGGCGATAAACTACCATCTAATCCCGGTTGAGGCATATTCTGATTAATCTGTTGTTGCATTCCTGCCATATTTTGTAATTGTTGCATGAAACCTCCACTGCCGGGTTTTGGCTCACCATTTCCACCGGGATTATCACAAGAGCCATCTCCTTCGCCTTGTAATTTATTCAAAGCATCTTGCATGTTTATTGATGCTTTATTGAGAGCATTCATGGCTTGTGATTGAGATTGAGCTGCCATTTGGGGATTTCTTTGTGACAATTGCTCAGAAGCTCTTTGCATGCCTTGCATTGCATTGGACATTTCTTTGACCATTTCCGGTGTCACAGATTGTGATTTCTGTGACAGTTGCATAAGCTCCGCTGCCATTTTTGACAATTGCTCTTGCAATTTTGACTGTTCCTGTGCTGATTGAGGCATTTGGGTAGAATTGAAATCCAATGTTTGATTTTTGGATTTTTGTGCTTCTTGTTGCTTTGAAAGTGACAAAGTTTCTTGAACGGATTTCTGCAATTGCTTAATTGCTTCTTTATTCATGTTCTTTTTCATTTCTTGTTTCATCTGTTTCATCTGTTTCGCAAATTTTTTCATGGATTGCGAGGCCTTCTTCTGCTTTTGCGCAGAAGAATTCATCTGTCCTTTTTGTATTTCATCTTGAGCTTCTTGCATGTCTTTGGATGTTTCCTGTTCTGACAATTCCTGTTTTGCCTTTTCAAGTTCATCCATTGGCATTTGTTGCTTGAGCTCTTTCATCAAGTCTTCCAATTCTTTGAGCTCAGATGCCATGTCTTTCATGTCTTTTTGTAAAGCTTCTTGATTATTACTCAATTCCTCTTTTTGTTGTGCATCGCGGGGATTTGTATTCTCCGTTCTTTGCGATAATTCATCTTGCTTCTGCGAAAGTTCTTCTGCTCTGCGAATCAATGCATCGGTTTTCTGTTCTGCTTGCATGCGCTTGAGAAGATTCATTGTTCGTTCGATACCCTTTTTGAACTCTTCTTCATTAAATTTCATGGTCTTCATTGCCTGACGCATTTGCTCTGGATCCACTTGTTGCATTGCTTTTTGCATTGCCTCCATCGCTTTTCTCAGTTCTGGAGAATTGATTTCTTTCATTAATTGTTGCAGTTTCTGATATTCCTGCATCGTCTCGGGAGACAATGCATTTTTCTCTTGCAAGTCATTTGTCATTTCTTGCAATTGCTCACCAATCTCTGACAATTGTTTTTGTAAGTCCGCTTGTTTTTTGAGAATATTCTCAATATTCTTTACATCCTTCCATTCCATGGACTGATCTTGTTTGAGCATTTCTCTTTGCAATTCTTCTAATTCCTTTCCGATTTTTTCTGCTTCTTTCGCGGTTTTTTCAAGTGTTTCAAGTGCTTTATCTTGTATGGAATCTGCTTGCGTCAAGACTTCATCCAGTGATGGCAATCGTACGGTTATGATTCCGGTTCGAGCTCTTCCGGGTCCGGTCACTGTATTATTGTCAGCTATTTCAAGATAGAACTCATATTTGTCACTAGGAGCGATTCCTATGAGATTCAAATCCCATGTATATCCAATATCTGCACTGACTCCTGCATTGGGTGAAAATGGAATTGACAATGATGCATACGTTTCCATCGGTGGTGCATATGCTGACTCAATCAGACGATAATGTAATTTGAGAGAGGAAAATCCATAATCATCACTGATATGTACAGCAATGGGAAGTCTCGCTGATTCATTCAGTATGCCATCACTTTGTGGCTCAAGAAGAGAAATAGTTGGAATATTATCGGGAATAGCTGTTACAGTATAATGTATAGGTTCGCTATTTGAACGACCTTCCTTGTCGGTAATGCTGATACAATATTCTCCATCCCGATTGACAGAGAATGAGCCACTTGCTTGTACACCGTTAATATGCATGGCTATGTATGTTGTATCATAGCGCTTTATCTCAGTTGGCGTATTATCTGAAGTTAATCGTGGGGTCAACAACAGTATAGAGGCTTTCGAGAGTTCTTTATTCGCATCTATTGATAGTTTGACCGAAGTTCCACGTAAAGCCAAAATATCTGCTGATTGTTCATCAATAATCCTACTCGATTGTTTGCTATATGTCGGTGGTGATAGTGTGCCAGACAATGAACGGATTTCAGGTCTGTCGATGACTTCGATACGACCTCTTGGAGACAATACTTGCTCTGCGAGCCAATCAGCCTGAGCATAAAATGTAATGGATGCCTTGGCTGAAGGAATGTCATAATGATAGACATGAGCAGTATCAGTTGTGATAGCAACTGTATCAAATCCATCCTGCATATCTTCCTTGATATGCAAAATGATTTTCGGTGGCAATGCTCCCTTTATACTTATCAGAATTTCTTCCTTGCTTCCGCGAAGCACTGTTTTGTGTATTGGAGAAATGTCCAAACTAAACGGTGCAGGCGGTATGAAAGACTGCTGATATTGGATCACTCTATGTAAAGAATCTCTGAGTGGAGCTATTCCAATAAACATGAGGAGGGAAAGGGCAAGCGTTGACATGAACAATATGAGTGCTCGTTTTCTTTCTTGTTCATCAATGATTTGAAAGAAATTTTTGTCTCGACTTTTTCTTTCTACTTCATCAAAGGCAGCATAGATAAAAGGCATAGCAGAAACTGGATAGCGGTCCTTATTGGACATCATCTGCAATGCATTATGCAAGGTATCTCTAATATCTTCAAATATTGTACCGACACGTCCTGCAATAGAATAATGAACATCTTCTCTGGAAGTTTTCATCAATTGCATGATGGGTAAAATACTGAGACCTATCCATGATCCAATCGAAAGTGTCAGCCATGCAAAGAATAGAAATGTTCGGAATGCAATATTTCCATTCGCAATCAATTCCACTCCTGAAATGAACACTGCCAATAGCACGAAAATCAACAAAGCATGAAAGAGAGCAGTATTCAATTTGATGAATTGCTCTTTTCTATGTACCGCACGAAGTCTATCAATAACTTCTGTGGATGAATGATGTTGAGTGATTTCCTGCATATTATCTGCTCAATGCATAGACAATGATATTGGTTCCGATTTTGAGTGAAGCTTCCCTTTTCTCAGGTGGATCATGATGAATATCAGGATCTGCCCAACCATCGCTTGGATTTGTCTCATAAGTATAATAGACACATAATTTTCCTTCATGAAACAATCCCAATCCTTGAGGTGGTTTCGCATCATGTTCATGAATTTTGGGCAGTCCATTCGGAAATGTGAAATGTGCTGAATATAATGGATGCGAAAAAGGTAATTCCACAAATTTCTGATTGGGAAACACTTTCGACATTTCTTTTCTGATTGATGCATCCATACCATAGTCATCATCTATATAGAGAAATCCACCATTCTCCAGATATGCTCTTAGTCTCTTTGCTTCAGATTCAGTAAGATTCATGGTACCATGACCAGTCAAAAACAGTAATGGATATAGAAATATATTATCTGTAGTGAGATCTACAAATTCATATGTAGGCTCAGTTTGTATGGTGGTATGCTCATTCACATATTTCAATAAATTCACTTCTGAAGATTGATCATTATACCAATCTCCACCACCTGAATATTTCACTCTGGCAAGTTTGATTTTGCTCGTAGTTTGAACTTGTGCATGAAGTGTAACACAAGCCATCATTACTAACATGAAAT
>JALRFC010000098.1 GCA_023253875.1 Candidatus Kapaibacterium sp. | reverse complement strand
GAAATGGCAGCCATATTGGATTCAATGACAATACACCCTGTTTGTTCTACGGTAACGATGGTCTATTATGCCGAAGTTGCAGCACGGAAGGTTATAGAACCATTATTTGAACATTCCGATCAGGCAATAGGAGGTGGGATCACCCTTTATCATAGACAAATGGCTGCAATTGGAGAATCAGTTGCAATGAAAGCAAGAATTCATTCTTTTGATGGAAAAGTACTCCTGTGTGAGTTTGAGGCAACAGTCCATACAACAGACATCATACTTTGCAATGGAACTCAAACACAAATTCTTCTTGACCAAAGTACTGTTAACGATCTGATTCACAAAGCATATCAAAGAATCACATTATAAAAGTCGAGATTCCTTTTCCAATTGTTCTCTATGCATTGGATGAGCTATATCAATAAGTGCTTTGCATCGTTGCTTAATATTCTTTCCGAACATATTGGCAATACCATATTCTGTAACAATATAATGTGCATGTGCTCTTGTAGTGACAATTCCGGCACCCGGCTTTACCATGCTCACAATCTTACTTTCACCCGCATGGGTTGTGGATGGTAAGGCAATGATTGGTTTTCCTCCCGGAGACAAAGAAGCTCCTCTGATAAAATCCATTTGACCTCCAACACCAGAATAAATAGAAGATCCAATTGAGTCTGCGCATATTTGACCTGTTAGATCCACTTCAATGGCACTATTGATTGCTGTTACTTTGGGATTACGTCGAATAACATTGGTATCATTGATATATGCAATGTCGAGAAATACAATGGCAGGATTATCATCAACAAAGTCATAGAGTGTTTGCGAACCCATGACAAAACCTGTAACAATTTTGCCTGGATGTACTTTTTTCATTGAACCATCTATTACACCGTGTTCTATGAGGGGAATAATCCCATCTGAGAACATTTCTGTGTGAATTCCTAAATGTTTATGATGAATGAGTGAACCCAACACTGCATCAGGTATAGCCCCAATACCCATCTGTAAGGTAGCACCATCTTCTATGAGTGAATCAATGTGATTTCCAATTGCATGATGGACTGGAGTTGTGGTTGCTCCATGATATTCCGGCAATGGTTTATTGTATTGTACCCCAAAGTCTATTTGATCTACATGAATGAATCCATCACCATGCGTTCGAGGCATATGTTCATTGATTTGAGCAATGACTAGATTCGAATGTTCAAGGGCTGCTTTTACTATATCCACAGACACGCCCAATGTACAGAAGCCATGGGCATCCGGAGGAGAAACCTGAATCAATGCAATATCAATAGGCATAAGTCCACTATGAAAAAGCATTGGAACTTCACTCAAAAATATCGGCATATATTCAGCTCTTCCGGCATTGACTGCTTCGCGAATATTGGGTCCGACAAAAAAGGCATTCACCTTGAACGAAGATTCCATTCCGGGAGCTGCATAAGGGGCAGGACCTTCGGTATGTAATTGCACAATTTCAACATTAGTTATGGCATCTGAATAGTGCATCATTGCCTCGATTAAATGTTGAGGTGCTGCTGCCACACTATGAATGAATACTCGAGAATTCGAGCGTATATGTGATAATGCATCCACTGCACTGGTGAGAACCATATTTATGTCCACTTATGACAAGAAGTTGTGCTCAATTATGTAATTTTACGCTGTGAGAACAAATGGCAAAATCACGTAAAATTAGTGAAAAACGATTATTACTTTCTTGAGAATTCTATGATTAAAGCTGTGATATTTGATCTTGACAATACACTTGTCGATTTCATGGCAATGAAGCAACAAGCTATTGATGCCGCAATCAATGCAATGATTGATGCAGGTTTAAACTTGACGACCAATCAATTGCAAGGTCATATCAAGACTATTTATGATGCACAAGGAATTGAATATCAACGTGTCTTTGATGAATTGCTCACCCAACAATTGGGATATCTGGATTATCGAATTTTATCAGCCGGTATCATCGCATATAGAAGGGCAAGAGAAGCAGCTTTGAAACCATATCCTCATGTTACAGCAACCTTGATGTCTCTAGTTAAGTCACATATTAAACTTGGCGTAGTTTCGGATGCTCCTGCAAGAGAAGCATGGTTAAGATTATGTCATATCAATTATCATCATACATTCGATGCCGTTGTAACATATGATGATACGGGAGAAAGAAAACCCAGTCCGGTACCATTTCAGACAGCACTTAAGAAACTAGGAATAGCTCCGGAACATGCCATCATGGTTGGAGATTGGGTAGAAAGAGATATGGTAGGAGCAAAGAATGTGGGTATGCATACCGCTTTTGCTCAATATGGTGATTCTTTTGGTAATCAAGATATCAAAGCAGATTATATTCTTGAAGACATTTCACAATTGCTTGATATTGTTCATTCACATAATGCTTCCTAATTTCGATTCATGATTAGTCGTTCGCCGATATATCGCATATTCTCTCACTATGGAATTCCAATACTTATCTCATTGATATTGTGTGGTATTGGCGTGGGTATATTTTCTTTATCATTGGTCACAAAAACCTCCATTGACAAAGGAGAAATTCATGAATCCACATCAATACTGGATTCTGTACATATCTATCGAAACAAATTTAGTATTCCACATATTATTTCACGAAATGAACCCGATGCATTCATGGCTATGGGATATGTGCATGCTCAAGATAGACTGTGGCAAATGGACATAGCAAGAAGAGCAGGAAGGGGAAGACTGGCAGAAATATTTGGAGAGCAAGCTTTGCAATCAGATAGATTCATGCGTGTGATGAATCTTGTGGATATTGCCGGCAGACTCTATAGACAATCAAGTAAAACAACAAAGCTGATACTGGAATCATATAGTAAAGGTGTCAATCTATTTCTTGAAAAGAATCCTGACAAAGTCCCTTTTGAATTTGGTGCATTGAGTTATTCGCCTGAGAAATGGACTCCTGAAGACTGTCTGATCATCATGCGATTAATGGCAATTGAGATGAATATAAGCATGTGGACCGACCTCGCTTTTGGGGAAATAGCCGATAAGTTTGGCATGCAACCTGCCTTGGCAATGATTCCTAAGAATACTCCCGGTACTGTATATCAATATGGTGGGACTACTCAGACAGAACAATCTGAAGATATCGCTTTGAATCAAAATAATCTCGAAGGTTTTTCCTCGATTCGAACATCCATGGTATTCGATGCAAGAGCATATTTAGGTTTCTCCGGGGATGGAATTGGGAGTAATTCTTGGGTTATGCGAACATCACCGAAAGGGAAATCATCTTCGGTTATTTTAGCGAATGATCCACATTTAAAGCTATCATTACCGGCTCGTTGGTATCAAGCACATATTACTTCCCCCGGATTTAATGCCATTGGAGCTACAATTCCTGGGCTTCCTTTGATCGTTTCCGGTAGAAATGATATTAGCTCATGGGGAATTACCAATATGATGAATGATGATTTTGACTATTTCATAGAAAAAATTGATAAGAAAAACTCAAACTACTATATCAATGAATCCGGTGAACGAGTAAAATTCACCTATAAAAGAGATACGATCATCATTAAAAATGGTGAGCCACTTATATATGATATTCGCTTTACTGACCGTTCAGCCGCAATATCAGATGCACCACCTACCGGTTTAATAAAGAATGCATCATTCGGAAAAACACTATTCAATAGATATTGTTTGACCTATTCATGGACCGGTATGAATATGTCCGATGAGATTCTTGGTGTGTATAAAGTGATGAAATCAACTTCTTGGGCAGACTGCAAAAAAGGATTTGATATATGGTGTGCACCGGCCTTGAATGTTACCTACGGAAATGCAAATGGAACAATTGCCTCTGCAACAATAGGAATGATTCCCAAAAGAGGAGATAAGACAAATCCCAATTTGCCTTCTCCCGGTTGGAAAAAAGGATATGATTGGACTGGAGTATATACATCATCCATATTACCATCACAATCATATTCAGGCAATGATCATACAAAACGATTTATAATCACTGCAAATAATCCATTGGTGGCAAATCCCAATGTCTATCACTCAGCTTTATGGGAGCCATCATCACGAGCAGACAGACTACAACGCACATTAAGTGAATTCGATGAATATGATGTTCGAGATGCCCAATTCTTGCAGATGGATGTCTATTCAGCATATGCCAAACAAATAATGGATTCAATCTTGCCTGATTTATTGAAGAAGAAGAAGTATATGCCTCTTCAAGCAAAAAAGGCAATTGAGAAAATGAAAAACTGGAAGTGTTTTATTACAAATCAAGATATAGAACCAACAATTTTCACATTGTTTTTGGAAGAGTATTATCGGTCTGTATTTGAAGATCAATTGACAGCTCCAATATTACGTTTGTATAATATCGTGACAAATGTTCCTACCAGAATTATCCTCCATACCATTTATGAGCCTGAATCTAAATGGCACGCTTGGTTTGATGATGTTCGAACAAAAGAGATGAAAGAAGACAGAGCAGAAATTATCTTTCGATCATTCTTGAGAGCAATTAAAAAAGGGGAGTCATTCTATGGAAATCAAGATATACGTACGTGGAAATATGGAAAATTGCATGTACTAACATTGGAACATCTCTTTTCTTCAAGCAAGTTATTGTCACCTATAGTCACACATGGACCATTTCCACATGGAGGCAATAATACGACGCTCAATAATGGGTCATGGTCTTTCAATGATCCATTCAAACAAACATTGGGTGCTTCGGTACGAGTGATTTCCGATATGAGAGATTCCATGTTGTATTGTGTACTTCCCGGAGGTGTCTCTGGTGAGCCATTGAGTTCGCATTATAGCGATCAAGTACAATTATGGCTTAATGGTGGATATATAGCACTTTCTTCTTCAAGAAATGTGTCTCCCGATTTCATGCTATCATCTATCTTGATTCCGGAATCAAAGAATGAATGAATTCATTATTGATACAAAGAAATATCCCAAGCCTCGAAGTAGACATCACAATGCAGCAAATGTCTATTTCCCATTGGATAAATTAGAAAAAACTCCCAGATATTATCCTCCATTGATTGAATCAATTGAATGGAATACCATATTCTCAAATGGTCATCCACCCAATGTATTGGATATCGGATGTGGATGGGGTTCATTCATGCTCACATATGCCTGGAATAATCCATCACTCAATATACTTGGATTGGAAATCAGGCAATTATTGACTGATTGGATCAATCATATCATTCTCGGTGAGAATATTGACAATGCTCATGCATTATGGTATTCATTACCAAATGGACTACATTTTTTACACGATGATTCGATTCAGGAATTCTTCTCATTTTTCCCTGACCCGTGGGTAAAAAAGAAACATCATAAGCGTAGAGCTTTTACAACAGAATTGATAGAAGAATGCATTCGATTGGCAATACATGATGCACAGTTTAGAATCATGACAGATGTACCTGAAGTTGCAGAATATCAACTTGCATTATTGAAGAAATATCCCGTATTCGAGATGGAGTATGTCGAGTATTGTGGCGATCATGAAGATATTTGGAATGAAGTATTACAACAGATTTCCTTATCAGAATATTCGCAGGAAAAGTGGAATATTCCCATGACAGATCAAGAAGTGTTTTCAAGAAAAAAGACCATTCCATATCTCAGAGTTTCTTATCGCATCAAGAAGTTATGATGACTTCCATTAATATATTGGACTTTCTGGAACATCAACCGTTCACACCATCATTGTTATTGTTTGCATATCAAACAGGATGGTTTCCCATGGCTGATGATGAGACAAATGAAATCTACTGGCATTCTCCTATGCGAAGAGCCATCTTTCCTTTATCAGCTAATGGACCCAAGGCATCACTCAAGAAAGAATATGCAAAGTCACCTTGGTCATTTTCTATAAACACTGCATTTTCAAAAGTCATTGAACATTGCTCACAAAGAAAAGATACATGGATTAGTAAAGACATTATTACAGTCTATAGCGAACTCCATGATCAAGGTTATGCTCATTCCATTGAAACGTATCAAGAAGGAACTCTGATCGGTGGACTCTATGGCGTCTCAATTGGATCTGCATTCTTTGGTGAATCCATGTTTAGTCTCACATCTAATGCATCCAAAATGGCATTTGTTCATTTGTATAATCATTTGATAACCAAAGGCTTCACATTATTGGATTCACAATATATCAATGACCATACATATTCATTGGGTGCAATCACAGTTTCAAGAACACAATATCTTGAACAGCTTGCCCAAGCCATTCAACATAAACACATTTCATTCAACAATAAATGAAGTTAACATGAGAACGATCTCAATAGAAAGCAATGGAAGACTTGAAAAAACCGCTGTCTATGTGAATGGCGAACAAGTTACCGGCATTCGTGAACTACTTCTTTCAATAGATGAAGAAGGTACATTCAATGCAATTGTATCATTTGTCTCTACTTCCGGTATATTGTTGACAAAACAAGTATTTACAGATGATCTTTCACAACTTCAAAGAAGGGAAGCAGCGTTTTCCGAAGAAGAAGCCATGGATTTGCGCTCTTTTGCGATTGAAAGCGATGGTACTCTGGACAATACTTCTATATTCATGAATAATGAATTTATTGATGGTATTATTTCTATTATGATTCATATCACGATCGAAACTTCTCAACCAAAGAAAGGTATGTTTACAAAGCTATTTTCGAATAATTCTACACTTTCTCAAACACGATTTACAACTGAAATCGTCTTACGAAACCCT
>JALRFC010000097.1 GCA_023253875.1 Candidatus Kapaibacterium sp. | reverse complement strand
GTTATTTTTTGCCATAGCGCAATTCGTCCTTGTAGAATATTCTATCATATAAGCCAATTCCCAAGCCGATATAATAGATATCAAAATCTCGAAGTGTATTGAATGTACTTTGGAGTTGAGCAATTTGTGAGCCGGAAGAATATCCCGCTTGCAAAAAGGCATTGATTTGCTTGCTGATGCGGAATGATAATTTGGCACCCATATGTACCATATTCGTTGGATAATAATTGTATTCAAGAAATGGCTCTACCACTGCATCATCCGAAATGACATTTTGCCAATACCCGATTCTCATCGGTAAAATTCCAATTCCGCCTTCGCTATTTCCAAAGAGTAGAAAATTAACAAGCGATGTACCCAGCGTGAATTTGTTATTTCCAAGTGGAATAAACATTGAAGTTGGAGCAAGTCTGGCAATGATACCTTTGAATGGAGTATTTGTATTGGGATCAAAAAATGGTTTTTCAGCATTGGAAAAAGCGCCCATGACCGATGCCAAACCAATTTGCCAGCCGGAATGTTCATGATATTTCCACTCTTTTTCGGTCTCAGGAACCCTATTAAGAAAATCAAGAAAGGAAGTACCAATCCCGGCATAAGGAATATAATTTTTTGCTATGAAAGGAATAGCCACACCAATATAGGTTCGAAGATTCATACCGCCAATCGAACCCAAATCACCAGAAACACTGATATTTACATAAGGATCAGGAAAGAGCGAAAATCCAATGGATGGAGTGACTGCTACATATGGTATTGTTTCTTTGAAAAAGAAACGTTTGCGAATATAGATCGGAGCAATACCGGTGAGAGAATTATTGAATGTATTGTCACCGATGATAGACTCATAATAATGTGTTCCCAATGTCCAATCAGGATCATCATTAAACCAACGGAGTCTTTTTTCCATGATGCCAAGTCTATAAATCGCTCCGGGGAAAATATTGCTTGTTGAAGGAGCTCTACGATTATCATAATCCCGATTGAAATACCCAAAAATCCCGAAGAGTCCACCATTGAGGGAATTCTGCATCGACCCACCGCCAACAATTCCAATGGTTTCCAATAAACCAATCCGGATAAAATTTGGATAATCTCTTGTGGTGGTAGAATCTACCTGCATGACATCTCTGCGCATTTCAACAATACGAGAGGTTGGATAGACGATACCATTGTCTCTCTGACCAGGAGCATTTCTTACTGCATCGATGATTGTGGTATCTCGCAGAGTTCTCGTATAGATATCCTTTTCTGTTCTTGTGATCATTTCATCTATCCCACCCATATTGGTGAGACTCGAACATCCAATGAGGAAAAAGGATATGATACAAATGAAATGGATAGGTATGTTGAAATTCATGAAGTGATTCTCTTTCTTAGGCAATAGTGCATTGTGTGGTCAAAACATCTTGAATCTCGGCAGTAATGACATCACCCGAATATAATGGGCCAACTCCTTCAGGAGTTCCCGTGAGTATACAATCACCTGCTTTGAGATGAAAAATGGAATGACAATAAGCGATGAGTTCTTCGAAGGACCGTTCCATCATAGTTGTGTCACCTTTTTGACGCAATTCTCCATTGATATTCAGTGAAAATGTACAATGTGGATATGATTCCATTGGGAAAATGGTAGATACCGGAGCTGATCCGGCAAAACCTTTGCTGATTGCCCAAGGCTCACCTTTTTGCTTGGCAATTGATTGAATATCACGCAATGTAAGATCCAATGCAATGCCATACCCTGCGATATATTTCTCAAAACCATTCTGAACACCCAATGGAATATCATCACCAATCACAATGGCAATTTCCACCTCATGATGCATTTCATTTGAAAAGGATGGACATGTCAGAGTGGCATTCTCAAAAGGAATATATGCAGTGCGTGGCTTAAGAAAAACGAGTGGTTTATCCGGAACTGAAGCACCCATTTCTCTGGCATGAGCGGAATAATTTCTACCTATGCAATAAAAAGTACCTACTGAGATTTGCCTACCATCATTTACATTGAAATATTCATGATTAGAAAGATTCATCATTGAAATTCCTGATTCTGTTGTTGTTTGTTCTTTGGTATTGCATTTTCTTCAATCAGCTCTTTTGAATCAGATATTTCTGAAGAATCTGCAGGAGTAAATCCAAAGCTTTTCAATCTATACTGTATGCCTGGAGTGGAATACACTTTTTGCATCATTCTACCCCAAATAGGTGCTGCGGCTTTTCCACCTTGACCATACCATCCGGTGAATTTGATGCGCATATCATCAAAGCCTACCCATACTCCTGCTGCCAATTGTGGAGTAAGACCAACAAACCATGCATCTGCATAATCATTTGTCGTTCCTGTTTTTCCGGCAGCATCATAAGAAAAAAATGATCGAATGGAAGATGCTGTACCTCCGGTAACCACACCACGCATCATTTTTACCATAGATTTTGCCACATCAGGTCTGAGTGCATCAACCAAATCTACCTGTCTGCTCCTTTGATAAATGATTTTTCCACGTTTATCTTCAATTCTTTGAATAAACACAGGAGCGATGCTAATTCCATGATTTAAAAATGTCCCAAATGCGGACGTCATTTCTAGTGGTGTCACTTCTTCAGCACCAAGTGCAATTGTTGGGAATGGATCCAATTCTGATTTAATACCCATGCGATGTGCTAAAGCTATGACTTCAGAAGGCGATGTATGCTCTGTTATCAAACGAGCTGCAACTGTATTGATAGAATAGCGCAACCCACCTGCAAGCGAAATTGGTCCACTGGAAGATCCACCGGGACTCCACACTCCTCCGGAGGGCAAAGTATAGGAAAAGGGACCACTTTCAATTGCGGTTTCAGGGGTGAGTCCATTCAACATTGCACTTGCATAGACAAAAGGCTTGAAAGATGAACCCGGTTGTCGTTTGATTTGCACTGCATGGTTTAATGTATATCTGGAATCACCGGCCAAGGCTAAACCCTCCGGTGATGAACCAACCATTGCCAGTATATGTCCGGTCATTGGATCAATAACATTCACACCAGTTTGGATAGTGGTTGCTTTTCGTTTCACAGAATCAATGAATGCTTGGTTTTTCATCGCCTGCTGAATCATGAATTCTTTTTTGGCAGGATCTGTCAAGCTGAGATATTCCGGCTTTTCCATGACCGCTTGTTTAATAAGAGAATTGAGCAGTTTTTGTTTTCCTTTCCAGCCCCAATTCTTTCTGAATGTCTCTTGAAAACCGGCAAGATGCTCCTGAACAGCTTCATTAGCAGCTTGCTGAATGCGAGAATCTAATGTGGTGAAAATCACCAAACCATCTCGGTATAGATTATTGTCTTGTAAATTGAATTGATCATCTTTCTCTAATGCCTGTCGAATCATTTCAACAAAATGAGGTGCAATAGATTCATCCTTCATCCCAAGTCTTCCGCGATTCAGAAATATTGGTTGTATAAGGGATGCATTATATTGATCCTCTTCAAGAAAGCCCATATCAGCCATCATAGATAATACAAGATTCCTTCTCTTCAATGCTTTTTCATAATTGCCGATGGCTGAATAGTTTTCGGGTCCTTTCAATAATGCAATCAAATACGCACATTCTGCCGTGGTTAATTGAAGTGGTGTCTTTTTGAAATACAATTCAGATGCCACTTGAATACCATATGCTCCTTTTCCGAAATACACTGTATTGCAATACAATTCAAGAATTTCTTTTTTGGTATATGTCTGTTCTATTTTTACGGCTGTGATTGCTTCCTTAAGCTTTCGTGTGATACTGACTTCACGATTGAGAAAGAGATTTCTGGCAAGTTGTTGGGACAAAGTAGAGGCACCTTCTTTTGCCCTGAATGCAATGATATTTTTTATGAAAGCCTTTGCAATTCGCATTGGATGAATTCCCCAATGATCATAAAATGCACGGTCTTCGGTAGCTATCAATGCATTAATGACATCCTTTGGAATACTGTCATATGGAATGGAAGAGCGTTTTTTTATGAAAAACATATCGAGAATCTTGCCATCAGCACTCAGTACTTTTGTAGCCAATTCCTGCGGTGGATTTTCTAGTTGATCAAATGAAGGTAATTCATCTACAATAAACATATTGATATAGAATGTCATCCCCAATACCACAAAAAGTATTGCCCCGATGCTCATCAAAAGGAATTTCTTTACAGTCATATACAATTTTCCGACATGATTCTAAGTGCCCGAATATAGTGGCAAAATTACAAAAAAGCATCGAGAGACTTCATAGGGGTAATCCTCGTTTGGAAGTTCTTTCCTTGGTGAATCTTTGAATTACCGCTAACTTTACACGGTTCTTTTTTCATAATTAGACAGTTCCATGGCTTTTCCTTGTATCAGAGGCCATCATATCCATGATGGCATATTGAATTCCGAAAGCATTGTCCTAGATCTCGGCGGTCATAAAGGAGAATTCAGTTCAATAATCAGCAATCAATATCATTGTACTTGTCATGTAATTGAAGCAATGCCTGCATTGTATGCTTCCATTCCAAAAACACAGAACATTCACACATATCACTATGCAGCTTCTGATAAAGATGGAATGATGTCATTTCACCTATCTTCCAATCCTGAATCAAATTCTCTGATTCGTACAAATGATGCATTCACATCAACAATAGAAGTTCCGACGATTTCTATTCCTTCCTTTTTACACATCTATGGAATACCAAGAATAGATGCTTTGAAAATGGATATTGAAGGAGCTGAAATTGCTGTATTTAGAGGAATGTCGGATGAATTGCTGAAATCCATTAAACAAATCACAGTGGAATTTCATGATTTCATCCCTGAAATGAATATGGAACAAGATGTTCTTGATATCATCTCCAGAATGAAGTCACTTGGATTTGCATGTATAGTCTTTTCAAGAAAAACACATTTTGATGTATTATTTCTAAATACTACATGTATTGGATTTTGGGATATAGTATTGGCTAGAACCATAAAATATATTCATGGCTTCCAGAGAATACTGAGGAGATTATTCAACTAGGGTGCATTTTTCTGAGGATAAAGGAAATATGGACCGGTTCCAGGTAATCGAATCATGGAATCTGACCCAGTATTTTCAAGTACTATTTCTTCTCCTTTCAATCCTACACATACTATCTTGGTATTAATCCATTGTTTAGGAATGATACATGTTTCATTGGGGAAATATGAATAGATATATGATATGTGCGGATCTGAATCTTGTACTACTGACAAAGGCTCTGTAAATTCAAATGCACCTGCAAATGAAGAGTCTTTTCCTCTTTCTCTACCCAAATTATCATATTCACATTCTCGTAAAGACGGTATCTTCTTTTTGAAATCCAGTATTTCAGATATTCTGGAAGGTAATGTATCAGGTAAACTTCTACTATCATCAAGAATAAAATTTCCCATACTAGGAAAGGCAGAATTCCATCTATTTCCCTTGAACGTGAATCTTTGCAAGAATGTCGAATTACTTCGAAACCAAAGATTTGTTGACCATTTTTGTGGATCAACAGAAAATACATTTCCATAAATGAAAATATTGTCAATGGTCCTGTTAAATGGTATTGGAGTACTAAATACAGTAGAAAGTATACTTGTATTGCTTGATTTATTTGCTTCTGACATTCCAAATGTAGAGTTGAATGCAAATCGTACATTTTCCACTATTGATGTCTGTAAAAAGGAAACTGTTCCCTCCCATATATCCAAGACTCCGCTTTGACCAAGAAACACATTTGAGAAAATATCAATATTCGACGTGATATGTGAAACTGCTGCGGGGTCCCATGCCTCATTACTCAATAAGATAGCAACCATTCCCCTTTTACCTTCTTTGTACATAATGCTATCAGACTTTGCAATAAATACATTCTGGTCAATTGTGATATTTCTAGCAATATCACAATATACTGAGGGTGCATAATTATTGAAGAATCGCGAAGTTTTAATGTTTACATTATTGCTATTATTGATAGATATGGCCTCACTCCAATTATGTTCGAATAGACAGTTCTCTATCAATATATGCTTTGCCCCAAATAATTTAAGTGCACTCCCCCATTGTTTCGATAATCCACCAGCATTCATTTGATTGGTTTCAGTAAATATACAATTCCTGATATGTACAGTATCTTCCAAAAGAGATTGAGTATTTCCAATCAATAATCCATGAGAATATGTAGAGTCGATACAAACATTATCAATCAGAACATTGGTACTTCTAGCGAAGGGTTGACCGATTACTAAACCAAAAGAAGGCGCATTTTTAATTATGATATTTCGTATTTGAGTATTACTTCCAGATAATCGTATCAAGCCATATCCACCACCTCTTTTGATATTTGTACCATCTAAAATGACAGAATCTTCAAGTCCAATGAATGAAATATGAAGTTTTCTTTTTTGGTTTTCTGTGATGATAAAATCTTTTTCCAATTGTTCAATAGGATTACTCAATACATATCTCCCTTTTGATATATTGACTGAACAATAGATATCCCCCTCTAATTCTTTGGTCTTGCTTTTTAATACTGAAAATATACTATCAAAGGAATGTAATGGAGAGTTAAATCGGCAATCATATTATTGGTATCTTTCCCATCCAGCGATACATATATTTCCACAGATACTGGATAAATAATCGGTTTGACAATTTGACCTGAGCCGCCAAAAAGTGTATGACATGAAATCAATAGAAATATAGAGCCAAATAATAGAAACATATAGTTGATTCCAATGGTTATATCGATTGAAATTCGGTAAGTCAATACCTATAATCCTT
>JALRFC010000096.1 GCA_023253875.1 Candidatus Kapaibacterium sp. | reverse complement strand
CGGTCCGCTTTTGATGCCTGGTTTGAGTGATAATGCATATCTATTTCTTGGTGCAACATTATCGGCAACTTCAGTTGGTATCACTGCGAGAGTCTTCAAAGATTTTTCGATTCTTTCATCCAAAGAATCCCGTATTGTCCTTGGGGCTGCAGTAATCGATGATGTAATGGGTTTGGTTTTGCTTGCAATCGTGAGTGCTATTGTCCAAACAGGGACAATTTCAGTAGTTAGTGTATTTCAAACAATTGCTTTATCAATTCTCTTATTGGCGGGCGGAACCATATTGGGTGGAATGATTGCAAAACCATTGAGTAAGTGGTTGTCTACACTCAATCCTGGATCAGGGATGAAATTGGCTTTTGCCCTTATTGTGGGATTTCTTTTTGCATATATCGCACATGTAATAGGACTTGCTCCGATTGTTGGTGCATTCACTGCTGGTTTGATGCTTGACTCCATCCATTTTGTACATTTTGATGAACCACAGTATGTATCAGAATTCAAAGAGGCTGTTACAAGTGCGGATCCTATGGTTCAAGAAAAAGTGACATTGATTGCCGAGGAACAGAATGAAAAGCATATTGAACATATTTTGGAACCTATTGGACAATTTTTATCTCCAATTTTCTTTGTCATGACAGGTTTGGCAGTTGATTTTTCCGTCTTCATGCAACCAAGTACAGTATTGACTGCATTGGTTCTTTCTTTGATTGCCATTATAGGCAAGCTTGCATCCGGAATGATTGCAGGAAAGGGAGTCAATAAATGGATTATTGGTTGGGGAATGGTTCCTAGAGGTGAAGTGGGATTGATCTTTGCTTCTGTTGGAAGAGCGCTTGGAGTCGTAGATGCTGCTGAATTCTCAGTGATTGTAGTGGTGATCATGTTTACCACATTCATCACCCCGCCTGTTTTAGGGTTTCTATTAAAAAAGAACCCCATCTCATGATGCATCGTCAGATTGATTTCTATCAAGAATGGATTTAAGCATATCACCCAATTGCTTGTCCACGGCAATGGGAATGCCGTCTTTGTTCACATTATCACCGGACTTTCTTTTCTGTAATTCTTCTTGTCCTCTTGTGATATGATTATGAATCTGCATGAATTCCTTCAATAAAAACTGCTCGAAGGCATAGAGTTGAGAAAGTACAGTACTCAATTCCTTTTCAGTCAATTCTTCAAAATCAGAACGATACATATTCCCATTCTTTACTGTATCTACAATGATACTGAGCATTTCTGCTTTGGGATCTCTCAATTCAATATTATTAACAAGCATGAGTTGCTCATCCTGCTGGAGAATTCCTAGAGCTTTGAGCAATGCATGTAATTCAGCTTTATCTACTCTGTATTCCGTCATAAATAACCTATTCACAATTTCCAAGAACCGCGCTTATGACGAATGGAAAGTGAATTACTTGTTTCATTTTCTCATAAGTTGTTCAATGCCATCCGTCGTTCTTGGCAATGATTCGGATAAATTGACAGGACCTTGTTGCCCAATGAGGATATCATCTTCTATGCGAATGCCAATATTCCACCAGCGTTTATCGCAAGGGCTTCCAGGAGGTATATACAATCCGGGTTCAACGGTAATGACTGAGCCATCTTTCAATGTACCACCTGTGCCCGGATCATGCACATCCAATCCGAGATAATGCGATGTCCCATGCATGAAATACCACTTCAATTGCTCCTCAGTTTCAATGATACCAAGGGATTGTAGTCTCTTCAAAAGCACATTCTTTGCGGCATTATGTGGCGCTCTGAATGAATTTCCAATAGTTGAAGCAAGAATCGCAGAATCGGCGG
The DNA here is from genome assembly GCA_023253875.1 of Candidatus Kapaibacterium sp. Taxonomy (GTDB): domain Bacteria; phylum Bacteroidota; class Ignavibacteria; order Kapaibacteriales; family UBA961; genus UBA961. Next base: position 5,002 of record JALRFC010000096.1, on the reverse strand, counting down.
CTTCCAGAACTATGTCATATAATGTTTTTTGATCAGGAGTAAAGCGTCCATTCACCGGAAATGTTCGAGTGATATCAGCTGTATAATTTTGATATTCAGCACCACAATCTGCTAATACCAGATCTCCATTCAATGTTGCTTTTCGATTTGAATTATAATGAAGGATGCATGCATTATATCCTGCACCCATGATTGATGAATATCCAATATCTTCGGCACCTTCCTTTTTGAAAGTATATTCCATCATTGCTTCGAGTTCATATTCATTGATGCCGGGTCTTGCTTGTTTCATTGCTGAGATATGGCCTTCAATGCTTATATCGATTGCCTTTTTCATAAGGCGAATCTCATCAGCATCTTTGATTTCTCTCATGGCGATGAGTTTTTGCATGGATGTTTTAATGTACAAGTCAGGAAATGTCTTGTGCACTTCATCCTTCACTCTCTGTTCGATGGACAATGGTTTATCTGATAATGGAATGGGAATATTCGTAGTGGGAAGACCAGTAAAGTACAATGTATCCTTGCCATTTAGATGTTCCATTACAAAAGCTTGTAAGCTGGAATAGGGAAGTATAGTTTCTATACCAAGCATTCTAGCTTCTTCAATTCCCATCAATGCTCCTTCCCATGCTTCTTTTGAGGTAGTTCTTGGATTGATGAATAAGAATTCTTTTGAGAGTTTCCCTTCATGCATGATTCCTCCCGGAGCCAATATCAATGCAGTTTGTGGATATGGTATGCCGGTGAGATAAAGGAAATTTGAACTTTGTCTATATGGATGATTGACATCATTTTGTCTATTTCGCGTATCTGCGGATAAGGAAAGAATCAAGGATTGATCACTATGTGCATTCCTAAGAGCTTCTCTTCGTTCTGTATATCGGAAGAATGGTATGCCATCAGTATATGGATACTCATATGTATAACTGATATTTGGTGGTTGTGCATGAGTTATTGCACATAAACACATCAGTACAAGTACACAATAGTATTTGAATGTCATAATTGAACCGGAAGAATATGTCTGTGAATATCGCCATTCTCTTTTCGCATGATGATACAAATATGGGAAGGCAAAGCAGATTCAATAGCGAATTGAGAATCATTCATTTGTGAAATACGTAGTTGTGAACCATCAATGGAATAGACACCTATGAGGCTAAATCCGGATTGAAGCGTAAGAACATTCCCCATGAGTTTTGGAGCTACTTCCGTATTATGAACATAGGTGTCTTTTATATCTGTCATTGTGGCTTTTGTCAAAAAGAACTCAGAAACGGTATTGAATGAAGATGAATCTTCTTTTTGGAAGCGATCTGTCACTCTAATGACCGGATAGGGAATGGAATCTATATACCATGAATATTCATCAACTATTGAATTTCCATCAGGATATGTATCCTTGATTTTCACTGCTCTATATGTCCCTCTACCCGGCAACACAAGCGTACCACTTGCCATATATGTTCTTTTACTATTCCTGAATTGATGATTCTCACTATAACTACTCCCCATTGTCCAAGGAAATCTGAGAAATGAATATGGTTTATCATATGGACGATAGACATTAGAGCCATTTTCATTGATTATTCCAAAACCTCGTATCAATAATGCATGATCATTCATTGCATATAATTCATATACTTTCTCTGTACTTTCTCCTTCATAAGCCGTTAGCATAAATGCATTATCTCGAAAATCAGGGGTGGTGTCTTTGTATTTCGTGATTTCATATTTCACATCAAAAGGTATGAAAAGCATATTGGAACAATCCCAATAAAACCCCTCGCCTTCACCTCGAACATTCAATTGCCATAGATCGAAAGTCTCATACTTAAAGATGTTTACAGAGTCTTTCATCGAAAAAAAAGACCGTTCCAATATCTCTTGAGAATGAACTTCAAAAGCCAAAAAGAGGATCAAAAATGCAGAAATGAGTGATTTCATATTGATTGACTACTGAGTATGACAAACATAATAATGAACATAAAGCTACAAAAATCAGTCCATAATTACGTGTCTGAAGTAGATTACCTATATAGACTGCCTTTGAAACTGTTGAAAATTACGGTAAATTTGCTCCGCAGCATTCTTGAATTCCAATTAGGATTCCATATACTATGATGACAGACAGAAAAAAAGAGATAAGAGTCGGCATTGTTGCTCTTCTTTCTCTCATTGTGCTCATTGCTGGAATCACCATTGGAAAGGGGTTGATTGTAGGGGTATCTCAGACTACATTATCATTTACATTCCCTTCATCCGGTGGAATAGAAATCGGTGCTCCGATATTCATCAATGGTGTAAAACGAGGATCAGTGATTTCTATCAATAATGAACATGGAGGAGTAGCAATCACCGGTTCTATTGATGAAGTGTCAGATCTGCATCCTGATGCGGGAGCTCAAATCAGTATGCTTGAGATTACTGGTGGAAAGAAAATTGATATTGCTCCGGGAATATCATCCGGAAATCTTGACATTTCAAAGCCAATTGTCGGTACCATACGTGCCGATGCCACGGAACTCATTGGACTTGTCGGAGATTTAGGTGCCGATGCGTCCATTACCGTCAAAAGATTAGACAGTGTATTGGCTCAAGCGAATGCATTACTTTCAGATGGAACAGTCGTGAAACAATTACGCAATACAATAAAAAATGCCGATGAACTCATGACAACGCTCAATGCACTCATGGGGGACAATAAAGAAAATATGCGGAATCTCATAAAAGATCTCGGAGCACTGGCAAAAGATGCAAAATCCGCAGTGAATAATAATGAGCCCAAGCTTCGATCTATTCTGACTAAATTGGATTCACTCGCCGGTAGCGGACAGAGACTCATGGCGAAGACCGATACCGCATTGGCAGGTGTCACAGATCTTACTATGGAAACAAAAGACATGATGAAAGATATCAAGACCAATGGAAGTTTCATCAATAAATTGCTCTATGACAAAACCACTTCCAAATCCATTGATACCACTCTTCAAAGGGTGAATGACCTTCTGCTCAAAATACATGAGCATGGTCTAAATGCTAATATTCGCTTGGGTACAAGACCATAATCATTCTTTGATATTTCAGAATTACTCATGACTCACATGGAAGATATGCAACAGATACTCGGTACAGAACATGATGCCGAGACATCTGCTCGTGCATTGTTTGAAAAGGCATTGCAATTGCAAAGTGAGGCATCGTTTGAAGAGTCATATGCAGAAGCTCAAAAGGCATTGGAGATTGCACTCACAACTGAGGAGCAAATGCTCATCGCTGAAATCTATGCCCTCCTTGGATCATTGAGCCATGAACTTGCACTCTTCAGACAATCCATTGAATTTATTCGAAAAAGTGGTAGCATCTATGAAAAGAAGGGGATGATGAAAGAAACAGCCGAATTGTGCAATAAACTCGGCGCTTCCTATGCTTCGAATAGCGATTATACCAAAGCCATTGATTATCATCTTAAAGCATTGGGGATCTCAGAAGAAAATGAGAATGAGCGTGAAACTGCTTTGAGTTATATGCATATCGGCAATGCCTATAGTTCGATTCTTGAATTTGGATCCGCATTGGAATATCAAGAAACGGCTTTGTCAATTGCTGAAAAAACCAATGACAAAAAATTGATTGGTACGATTCTCTGCAATCTTGGGATATCGCATAGCAATCTTGGCAATAATGAACAAGGCCTCGACTTCATTTTGCAATCCATCGGCATCTTTAGAGAATTGGATGAGAAAAGACCACTCGCAGCCCTGCTGGCCAATCTTGCACATATGCACATGCAACTCGGAGAATTCGAAAAAGCCCTCGAATATTCAGAACAAAGTCTTTCACTTGCCGAAGAAATGCATCATGTTTCACTACTGATTCAGAATTATAATAATCTTGGAATCATATATAGTGAACCGGACTGTTCATTTAGGGATAATGAAAAAGCTAAGTCCTTTCTCTATAGAGCACTGGAGATTGCCACCGAACATGAGATGAAAGAGAAGCTCATGTATATTCACAAAGATTTGAGTTCTTTATGGGAATATGCCGGTGAATACAAAAAGAGTCTGGATCATTTCAAATCACATGTTGCCATTGAAAAAGCACTCTTTAATGCTGATGTCAAAAAACAGGTGCAAGAACTGGAAACCGAAAGAGTGAAGCTCTTGCAGGAAAAAGAGTTTGAAGAAGAACGCATTGCTGCAGCCGAACGCTCAGCCATTCTCGAGAATATCCTTCCACCGGCTGTTATTGCAAGACTTCTCGAAGGAGAGAAAAAAGTACTCGATAAATTCATGGGAGTTTGCGTGCTTTTTCTTGACATTGCAAGTTTTACTGAAATATCAGAAGGACTCGAACCTGAAGAATTGCTGGATTTAATGGATTCAATTTTCACTGAATTCGATGAGATCTCAAATAGATTCGGACTTGAAAAAATCAAGACAATTGGTGATGCCTATATGGCTGTTTGCGGGGCTCATGTGAAAGTGGAACATCATGCGCTCAAAACCATTTATGCCGCTCTTGAAATGATGAAGATAAGAAGGGAAATTACAATTGCCGGTGAGAAAAAACTCATGCGCTTCAGAGTAGGACTTCATTGTGGAAATGTTGTTGGTGGAATTATCGGCGAGAATAAATATTCGTATGACTTATGGGGTGATGCCGTGAATACAGCCAGTAGAATGGAGACATATTCTGAGCCCGGACATGTGCATGCTAGTATTGAATTCATCGAGATTGCAAGACAACAATCTGATTTGGTGACTCAGCATTCCGTGCCATTCATGATTGTCAAAAGGGAACCAATTCATGTGAAAGGAAAAGGCATCATGCAAACCTATTTCATAGAACCCGCCTGATACATCGAATCAAGTTGCACAATCCCTTCCTGATTGATTCTATATCGAATCCTCCATTCTTTGATTGCCACTTCAAACTCTTCCTCACTGATTTTCTTGATACGACGATAAGGATGAGGATAGGGGGAATCACGAAG
>JALRFC010000095.1 GCA_023253875.1 Candidatus Kapaibacterium sp. | reverse complement strand
TGAAATATCAAAAAACCACGCTGAATTAGGTGCCAAAGGCATCATCAATGTGTCATCTCTTTCTCGCAAAGGATGTTTTATGGTCTTTGCTTGGGAAAACTGCCTTGTTTCTATTTTTTCAATAGCATCTTCGGAACAAGAGAACAGAATCAATGCACAACAAATGAGCATTGCATTCACAAGAAATTGATCGATCTTTGATTTCATGGTATCCATCATATTTTATTGGCAAATTACGGCTATGTTTCAAGCCGAGAAAGTGCTTTTTTTCCCGTATCTTTGCGCGCAGCATAACCTCTTTCATTGCAAATAGTTCAATGTCCTACAGTAAACACAATACGAATAAACCGGGCCTGAATTCCATTGCGGTTCATACAGGAACGATTCATGATGCTTTTGGGGGAGTGAATACACCTATACAGCCATCAACAGCAATTGAATATTTGAATGGACATGGCACTATTCCCTATCCCAGAAATTTTTCTATTCCGAATCATGATGCAGTTGCGGAGAAAATTGCAGCTTTGGAAGGTGGGGAGTCGGCTTTGGTTTTGGCAACCGGGATGTCTGCGATTTCAGCAGGCATATTGGCAATCGCCAATCCCGGTGACCATATCCTCATGCAGAGTAATATCTATGGTGGAACAAGAGCTTTTGTCGAGCTACTCCGAGAAAAACATCATATCAATGTGACATTGATTACTTCCATGGATCCGGAAACTTTGTCAAAACACATGACAAATGAAACTGTTTTGGTGTACATGGAGACGCCAACCAATCCATTATTGGAAATCATTGATATTGAGCCAATCACTCAATGGGCCAAAGATCATGGCATTCTCTCAATGATTGATAATACATTTGCATCACCGGTGAATCAGCAACCTCTGGCATTGGGTTGTGATATCATCATGCACAGTGCAACAAAATATCTTGCAGGACATAGTGATTTAATGGCAGGTGCATTGATTGGTACTTCTGAATATATAGAGAAATGTAGGAAACTCTCTGCCATTTATGGAATGTCACTCAATGCAGTTGACTTGGCTTTACTCGAAAGAAGTATTAAAACAATCGGTGTAAGAGTCCAGCAACAAAATGCAAATGCAATGGAGATTGCTCAATGGTTGCAAACGCACCCAAATATTTCAGCTGTTCATTATCCCGGTTTGCCTTCTCATCCAGGTCATGAAATAGCTCAAAAACAAATGTCCGGTTTCGGCGGAATGATGTCATTCGAGCTTGCCGGAAATGACACTGAATTCCGTGATGCCTTTTTGCAAAGGCTTGACATGATTTCCACGGCAACTAGTTTGGGTGGAGTGGAGTCTACAATGACCTTACCGGTACAGACTTCTCACAATCTATTGCTTCCTGAAGAGAGAGCAGATTTGGGGATTCATGAAATGCTCATTCGATTCAGTGTTGGCATTGAAGATGCAAAAGATCTCATATATGATTTGGAAAAGGCATTGCAATGAAAGTCACTGAGATTCCCGGAAAAATAGATTGGTTGATTTTTTTCATAGCTACCGCACTCTTATTGTTTTCCGTTCCTTTCGTGTATAGCGCAAGTGCATATGTGGCTTCCCAAAAATTTGGTTCAACAGAAGGAATTGTCATGAATCAAATTTTACGGGTTGGTTTATCACTAGGATTCATCATTCTTTTTACCCGTATAGATTATCATCGATATAAACACTATTCCAAATTGCTGTATATCTTGGGCATAGGTGCACTTGTCATCGTTTTATTTGTAGGAGCCAAGACCAAAGGAGCCGTCAGATGGATTGATATTGGTGGGATCAGTGTTCAACCATCGGAATTTGCAAAATATACATTGGTGATTTTCATCTCATCATGGCTATCTGACAATTTCAATAAACTCGATGATTTCAAACGAGGACTTTTGCCGGTTTTGGGAGCTGGAGCTTTGGTGATTGGTCTCATCGCATTGCAACCGAATTTCTCCTCAGCATTTGTCATTTCCGTGATCATGCTCACTATGTTGTATGTCGGCAATGTGAAAATGCACTATTTCCTTACGATTTTTGGCGTGGCAGTTTCACTCCTAGGTGTCTATGGAGTCTCTGCTGAATATCGTATGAAACGCATTATGTCATTCATCGGCATGGGTGATAGTCAATCCACGAATTATCAATTGGAACAAGCGCTTATTGCATTTGCAAATGGTGGATTCTTTGGTGTCGGCCCCGGACAAAGCAATCAACGTGATAAATTTCTTCCAGAAAGCTATAGTGATTTCATCTCCTCAATCATTGGTGAGGAATATGGATTTTTCGGAATTCTCATAATGATGACATTATTCGCTCTTTTTCTCTATCGCGGACTTCGTGTAGCACGATTTGCACCGGATAGATTTGGAAGCATGCTTGCTTTTGGCATCACGATTACGATTTCTGCTTATGCATTTGTAAATGTGGGAGTGAATTGTGGTATTCTACCTACAACAGGACTACCATTGCCATTCTTGAGTTATGGTGGAACTGCAGTGCTGTTTTCTGCTATGGCAGTTGGCATCTTGCTAAATATCGCTTCGCAATCAGGTATGTTTCCTGATACAAAAAAATCATCTTGAATTTACTGAGCATCTAATCATGTGTGGAATAGCAGGCATTGTCGAATATGCGATTTCAGATTCCGGCATTCATGAAAATCTTCTGAAATCCATGAGCGATGTGATTCAACATCGTGGACCCGATGATGATGGACAATGGATTTCGCCTTCTCGCAAAGCAGGATTTGCTTTTCGTAGATTGGCAATCATAGATTTGACTCCCGCAGGACATCAACCGATGTCAACTCCCGATGGTAGATTCACGATTGTATTCAATGGTGAGATTTATAATCATGCGATATTGCGTGAGGATCTTGAGAAAAAAGGATATCGGTATCGTTCACATTCTGACACTGAAACGATACTGTATGGATTTGCAGAATATGGCCCGGAATTCCTCCATACAATGATCGGCATGTGGGGCATCGCAATTTGGGATGAACAAGAGCATACATTGTTTGTGGCAAGAGATCGCATCGGTATAAAACCCTTCTATTATCATCATGCGAATGGTCGTTTCATCTTTGGTTCCGAAATCAAATCCATCCTCAAACATCCCTCGATTTCCCGCAATATCAATCATCAGGAATTCGCGAATTATCTCACATTCTCGATGTCGAGCGATGTTCATACCATGTTTGATGGCATCCATAAATTGCCGGCAGGACATTTCGGAATTTTGAAGAATGGTGAATTCATCAAGCATCGTTATTGGCAACCACTGCAAAAAGGTGCTGAGTATTGGGATCATGATGAAAAGTCCACAGTGAATGAAATCATGCGACTATTACGCCAAGCAGTGAAGGATCGCATGATGAGCGATGTGCCTTTCGGTGTTTTTTTGAGCGGCGGCATTGATTCCAGCACAAATGTTGCCTTGATGTCTGAACTTATGGATCGTCCTGTAGATACATTTACTGTCGGCTTTAAAGAATTGCAGAAATATAATGAGCTTGAGCAGGCAAGACTCATCGCCAGAACATTCAATACAAATCATCATGAAATCGTGATTGATCACAATGATGCACTTCCCGTTCTCGAGAAACTCGTGTGGCATGAAGATGAACCGAATGGCGACCCGGTGTGTATTCCTTTGAATTTTCTCAGCAAGTTGACCCGAGAATCCGGCACAACCGTGATACAAGTTGGCGAAGGAAGTGATGAACAATTCATCGGCTATTCATGGATGATTCGCGATCTCAAATTTTATGAAAAAGAGTGGAAGCGCTTTCTCTCCTATCCGAGAGCAATTCAAAAAATGATTTATGAATTGGTGAAACCATTTCTCATGGCATCGAAGCGATATCTCATTTTGGATTATATGCGTAGAGCAATTGATGGTCATCCCTTGTATTGGGGCGGCGCCGTGGACTATACACCATCGCATTTGAAACAAGCGCTTGGACCAGCATATAAATACTTGGCAGATTCAGTAAGCGAAATGCCTGTTCGCCTAGACAAAGAAATAGCCGAGATACAAGCACATCCTGAAGATTATGCCCAGCGCATTGCCAATTATGAATTGGCTCATCGTCTGCCTGAACTATTGCTCATGCGCGTTGATAAAATCACGATGGCACATTCACTCGAAGCACGCGTTCCATTTTTGGATCATCGCCTTGTGGAATATACCATGCGTATCAGACCTGAACTCAAGCGCAAATCCTATGATGAATCAAAATATCTTCTCAAGAAAGGTGTGGATGCGCTTCTTCCTCATGAAATCATTTATCGCAAGAAGCAAGGTTTTTCAGCACCTGTTGCTGAATGGATTCGGGGTCCATGGTATAATTATACCGTCAAAACCATCTTGCAATCTCCTCTGATCAAGTCCGGCATGCTCAATGATGCATATTTCAGAGTGATGTTGAATGATCATAAGCAACAGCGAGGCAAACATGGCAAAGCTCTGTATTCAGCACTGAATGCCGCGCTTTGGCATAAGGTATGGATGGAGTGAGTTCCGACATTCAATTCAAAGTCCTTGGTGGTGCCGAAGAAATCGGCGCGAATTGCATACATCTTTCCATCGGCGGAACAGGCATCGTGATTGATGCAGGACTCCATCCCAAGCATCGCGATCTGAGGGCATTTCCAAATCTAGATGCTCTTCATCATGAAGAACTTGATGCACTTCTCATTACGCATGCACATACGGATCATATTGGAGGCATGCCCTATCTTCTTAAAAAGCATCCTTACCTTGCAATGCATACAACTCCTCTGACGCGTGATATTTCTTCGATTATGCTGAAGAATACGGTATCACTCATCAATGAGCAAATCGAGTATTCCAAAGAAATGCAGGATGCGATTTCGCTGTATGACAAAGACATAATAGAATATATTTCAACCGTTTTTGAAACGCATCTTTATGGAGAATCATTCGAGATTCTGGGTAAAAGAGGGTTATCAGAAATCCTATGTACTTTTCATGATGCAGGACATATTCCGGGTTCGGCGGGTATCATACTAGAATGGAATGGAAAATCAATTTTTCATACAGGTGATATGTGTTTACATGATCAATGGTTGATTCCCAAAGCACGTTTTCCGAGGCATCATGTTGATGTGATGTTTTGTGAAACTACAAATGGATCCGAAGCATCTCATGCAACAAAAGTATCCATCATGAAGGAATGCGCACAGTTCATCAATGAGATCTCCAATGCGAATGGGAGCATTTTGATACCGTGTTTTGCACTTGGAAAAACACAAGAAACCCTCATCATGATTCATGAGTTGCAGATGAAAGGAATGATTCCTCATTTGCCGATTTTTACCGGTGGTATGAGCACAAAGATATCACGATTACTTGATCGCTATTGTTATACTTCCCCTCGTTTGAATCCCGGTTTTGAATTATCGGATATTCCGCAACATCCAATTCCTTATGAATCACTGAGCAAAGCCCCATTTTTTGGAACACCATCAATCGTGATTGCATCCAGCGGAATGATGCATGCAAAAACCACAAGCTATAAACTCGCATTGCAATGGATGCAAAAACCCAATTATGGTATATTGTTCAATGGCTGGCAAGAACCTGATTCACCCGGTTATGCACTGAGTCATTCTGAAGCGAAGAAACCTTTTATCTTTGCCGGACATCGCATCGAACGATCGTGCGCCGTGAAAACAGTACGCATGAGCGCGCATGCACGAAAAGCAGATATACATGAATTGATCAGAAACATTCGGCCCAAGACACTGGTATTGATTCATGGAGAGACTGAATCCGTAGAACATATCGCCGCCGAAACAATGGAGTATTTTGACGGCGATATACGAATCATTTTGCCAAGAGAAGGCACAGCTTATCAAGTGTGAGATTATGATGTAGTTGCAATCATTTCAATTTCCACAAGCACATCTTTTGGAAGACGACTCACTTCGACTGTACTTCTTGCGGGTTTTGACTCTCCAAAAAACTCGGCATACACAGCATTCATCGCTGCAAAATCATTCATGTTTTTCAAGAATACCGTTGTCTTCACAACATTGTTTGCCGTGAGACCGCAAGCTTGTAATAAGGCAGTGCAATTTGCAATCACTTGCTGAGTTTGTTCGACTATTTCACCTCCAATGATGGATTGTCCATCGGTGGACAAAGGAATGACTCCCGAGAAATAATACATCGAGCCGACTTTCACGCCTTGTGAATATGGTCCGATGGGCGCAGGTGCTTTATCAGTGAATACATGCTCTTTCATGATTCAAGTCCGAATGTGTAAAAAATCATCAACAAAATAGAGAATTCGCCTCTCTTTTTTCAACTGTTCGGCACCCCGAAAAAAGTCGTATTTTGGGCAACATTTTCATCAATAGAATTGCATTATGAACTCAACTCTTTTGGAAGTCAAAGACTTGATCACCGAATTCCGCAGTGAAGATCGCGTACATCAAGCGGTTCGTTCCATCAGTTTCACTGTCAATCGTGGAAAAACACTCGGCATAGTCGGCGAATCAGGTTCAGGAAAGAGCGTGACTTCCCTCTCTGTCATGCGACTCATTCCGAATCCTCCGGGTAGAATTGCAAGTGGCTCCATTCATTTTCATGAAGATGATGGATCAATTACGGATTTACTCGCCCTTCCCGAAGAACGCATGAGAACATATCGCGGAAATCGCATTTCCATGATTTTCCAAGAGCCCATGACATCACTGAATCCCGTTTTCAAATGCGGTGATCAGATCATGGAAGCAATCATATTGCATGAAGGAATCAGCAAGGAGCAAGCACGAGCAAGAGCCTTGCAATTGATGAAAGAAGTGCAATTGCCTAG
>JALRFC010000094.1 GCA_023253875.1 Candidatus Kapaibacterium sp. | reverse complement strand
CATAGGCTTGAAGAATGGCGCTATTGCTTCCACTATTGCACATGATTCGCATAATATTATTTCCATTGGTGTTGATGATTATTCAATGCAAAAAGCAATCAATGCATTGATAGAATGCAAAGGTGGGATTGCATATTCAGATGGAAATACTGTGCATGTATTACCTTTGGAAATTGCTGGACTCATGAGCAATAAGAATGGATATGCCATTGCTGCAGACTATGAGATAATTGATCGAATAGTGAGAGATGCAGGTAGCGATATTCATTCCCCATTTATGACTTTATCATTTTTGGCTTTACTTGTCATTCCATCATTAAAATTGAGTGATCAAGGTTTATTTGATGGTAATTCTTTTGCCTTTACATCATTGTATTGCGATTAAATATTCAGCTTCATGAATATCTTCTCAGGTAAAGCTCTGATGATCATCATGATCAAACGCCAATATGATGGAATATACATGACATCAATTCCCTGTTCTATTCCGCGAATGATTTCTTTAGCAATGTAGTCAGGTTTGACAAACAATAGGGATTGCTGTAAATGAGCAGTCATTGGTGTTGCAACAAAACCCGGTTTGATGGTCATGATGCGAATATTGTCATTTCCAATATCATTTCGGATTCCAGACAAAAACGTATGAATGGCTGATTTTGCAGACCCATAAGCATAGTTTCCTTTTCTTCCTCGTTCTCCGGCTACCGAACCAATCCCAATCAATATCCCTTTTTCCTGTTCAGCAAAATGATTTGCTAGAAGCTGTGCAGATACCATGAAACTCATTGCATTAAGCATCATTTCATCATAGAGATACTGCATGTCTTTTTTTGCTTTATCTTGTTTGGACAATGAACCTTGAGCTAGAACAGCAAGTGAGATTGATCCTCTTGTCTGAATGCAGTCATGAATTGCTGTAGAAATTGATTCATTGTTCAAGAAATTAATAACTTTCACATGGACAGACTGCGCACCCAATGCAATCAATTCTTGAGAACAGGATTTCAAGCGTTGTTCATTTCTACCAAAAAGAGTGAAGTCATGCGTTCCTTCTTTTGCATATTTCTTTGCAAAAGCATGTGCTATTGCAGAAGTGGCTCCAATAATCAGAATATGCATAATTAGTTCTGATATGGTGGAAGAATGCTTGTAAAAATAGTTCCAGTATTATCTTTAATCACCAAGCCAATGATGCGATCAGATGGGAAAAGCTGATGTAGCTGAAACTGCGAATATATTCCGGCTTGTAATGATATTTCTTTCCGATCAATCAAGGAACCATCCATAGAATAGATTTCATATTGATACAATCCATTTCTTGGGATCATACTGTGATTATGTGAAACAATCTCCTGTTCTACCGACATTGGATAGGTATGTTTGGGCAGAATCTGTTCCGGAATACCACAAGCAATTACAGATTCATTGATTGTAAAAACGAATACAGAATCTCTATTTGGAAGTCGAGCAGGATATACTCTTTGTCTCTTTGCATCATTGGCAACTATATATGATTCATATTCGCCGGGCATGAGAGTGTCTCTCAACACATCAATTGCCCATGCATGTGTAGTATCATGTTTGAAAGCCGGTAGTGATATGAAGTCCTTCATACCTTTTTTTCTATAGTATATCGTAGCATTGAGAATCGGAAAAGCAGATTGAATGAGATAAACAATTCTCTGATATTGACTCACAGGATAGGTGATCATGGGTGAAATCAGAATACCTGTTTCAAGCATTGCCGTATGAACTTGTGCCAATCCATGTCCAAGATTATTGTCTTTCGCTTTTGCATTCAATCCTGATTCAAACAGTGATTTCCGAAGTTGATATCCCGGAATTTCAGGAAATGCTGAAATCATGAGTCCCATCGCACCGGCGATCAATGGGGTTGCAAGTGAAGTACCATTGGCTGCTGTAAGTGCCAAAGTATCTGATGGATTAATACATATGACACCAACACCTTGAGCCGCAATATCGGGTTTGATTATTCCATCGGCTCTCGGACCACGTGATGTAAAATTTGCAGGAGTAATTCCATCTTGAGCGATTGCACCAACAGATATCACGCTATCTGCATCAGATGGTGTGATGAGAGTGCTATCGCGCGGGCCATCATTACCTGCTGCTGTAATACATACAATGCCACGTTTGACCGCTTCATTGACAATGCGAGCGGTAATAGTCGTTTTGCCATTGAAATCTGAGAAAGCATAATTCTCTTCTAGTGGTTGATTGAAGGCAGAATATCCCAGAGAGCTGGAGATCACATCTGCTCCCAATGCTTCAGACCATTCAACCGCTGCTGCATAATTGTCTTCTTCTAGATGTTGTTCTGTGGGAATATCTTCAGTCTTCGCAAGCAAGAAAGACGAAAATGGCGATATACCAATCAGTGAATCTTGTTGGAAACCGCTGACGGTAGAAAAACAAATAGAACCATGAAAATCTTGCGAAGGAACATCGCCTTCTTGATTGGCTGTAATGGAATCTTTTTGAATAAAATCATTTTCAGCAATCACATCAGTATATTTTGTGGCAGAATGTTGACGCCATCTAAATCCTGAATCAAGGAATGAGAGCAATGCACCTTGTCCTGTAATACCCATTTGATGAATAAGTGGAATCTGCAAGAGTTGCGCTTGATTAAATGAAGGGCCATAACGAAACACTCCACAATTATCTATCGGATTCACCTTGGTATAATACTCTTCACCTTGTTTGATAAATGCGCTTTTGTGAATAGTCATGGATTGTGCAGGAAAATACTTTGCACCTGTTCTTTGGACTCCCTTGACATAAGGCAACTTTTTAATGCTCTCAATTCGCAATGAATCTGTTTTTATTACTGCATAATTATGCCAACGTAATGTAAGCATGATAGAATCTGATAATTTTGAAACCCCATTGAGATAATCACTGTTTATCGGGGCATCTGCATTGCCAATCACTTGAGCTTTTGGATTCAGTTTTTTCCTTCGATCAAGTGCTCTTTGCGAATGAATGGCCATTGTCTTAAACCACAGATTTGAACCAGGAGTGACAATTTCATTTCCTTTGTCTTTGAAAAAGACACGCCAATATCCGGAATCTGCTCGGAGTTCAAGCATGGTACACAGACAGCAAATCACTATGATCGCAGAAAAAACAGGTTGTTGTTTATGTGATATCATGGTCAATTATTTACAGTATATTCGTCAATAAACGCCATAAATTACATTTTTCACTTGAACTGACACAATACACATGCAATTACAAGAGATAATTTCTGAAATAGACATTCCACAGTTATGGTGGACATCCATTGGTGTGCCGGGAATAATCCGAGCAGACGGCAATGAAGTTTTTGATTTGATCCATAGACTTTCCACGAATGCTTGTACAAATATTCAGGATGGAATGGGTAAACAAACTATACTTACCAATGAAAAAGGCAGAATCATAGATATCATCACACTCATTCATCGTAATGGGCATGCTTTGATTCTCACTTCAAACAATAATGAACAACAGGTGATGTCTTGGCTTAAAAAGTATATCATCATGGAAAGCATCACGTTTACCATAGTGACGCAGGACATTGAGATGATAGCTGTACATGGTCCTCAGAGTTTGGATTTCATTTCACAATTCATTGGAAATGATTTCCTTACACTTCCAATACATTGTTCCATACAAGATCCATTACATGATACTCGATTTGCAATTCGTTCTGTCCCACTTCATGAATTACAGTATACAATCATTGATTTCAAAGGAAATGGACTCTTGGATTTCTTTTCACATCAACAAGAGATACCTCAGTTGGACCAATATGAATGGAATAGAGAACGTATTTTGGCCGGACAAGGCATGTATCCGAATGAATGGAGTGAAGCCTATAATCCCCTAGAAGCCGGTTTATTGCATTTGATTGATTTCAAAAAGGGGTGTTATATAGGACAAGAAGTAATAGCAAGACTGGATAGTTATAATAAAGTCAATAAAAGACTTATGGGTATCAGTTCTCAATATGCAATTTCTGAAAATGACGCTGTTTTTATAGATGATGCACAAATAGGTATCATCACAAGTATTTGCAAGCTCCAAGATGCAACCATAGGACTTGGATATATTCGATCAGAGTATTCATATGATGACACAAAAGTCCGGATACACCATGAAGGAAAATTATTTGATGCAACCTTGCACATAGTACCGATGAGGAGATGATATGAGACCCAAAAGATTGGAACAAAAGGCACCAAAAGCATATGAAAATGATGAATTCATGAATTCAAGTGATGCAAGACCATTACGAATCCTATCAGAATACATGTTTCCGGATAGACAATTCAAGGATCATGGCATCAATAATACCATCATCTTTTTTGGTAGCGCACGTATTCGCTCTGAAAAAGAATTCCATCATGAATATGAATCACTAAAAGCCCATCTAGAAGATTGCAGTGAAGATCAAAAGCCGACTATTGAACAAAAGATACGCATCTTGGAAAAGCAAAGAGAATTGACCGAATATTATCTAGAAGCAAGAGATTTAGCCAAAATGCTTACAGAATGGTCATTGCAATTTCCAAAACCAAAACGATTTATCATTTGTACAGGTGGTGGACCCGGAATCATGGAAGCGGGTAATAGAGGAGCCTATGAAGCCGAGGGTGAATCTATTGGACTCAATATTTCCTTGCCATTTGAACAAATGCCAAATCCATATATCACTCCTGACTTAAACTTTGAGTTTCACTATTTCTTTCTACGAAAATATTGGTTTGCCTTCATGGCTAAAGCTCTTGTGATCTTTCCGGGTGGTTTTGGTACACTTGATGAATTAATGGAAATTCTCACATTGGTTCAAACCAAAAAGATTCACAAAAAGATGCCAATCCTTATATATGGAGAAAAATTCTGGAAAAAAGTGATCAATTTTGATTATTTGGTTGAAACGGGTATGATTTCTGCTGAAGATTTGGACACAATAACATATGTCAATTCACCAAAAGAAGCATTTGAAGTATTGACAAGAGCTTTTCAGGAACAATTTAGATTATAAACCAATGAGCAAGCAATTCACAATACTTGATCGTGAACAGGAATTAGCGCAGAAAATCGCACCTGCATTATCTTTATTGGATGATACCGATGATGATATTGCGAATCATATTGAGAAATATCTCACTTCATTTGGTACAACCATTGTTCCCATCATCAGAGATGAAATTGAGCATCAAGATTCAAATCATGCGATTCAAACTCTGGAAAAAGTTCTCCAGAATTTGAAAGAAGAAGGACTACATGAAGTCAAAGAGTATGTACTTTCTTGTCGAAATAGACAAGTATCACCTGATCTGTTTACTCTTTTTGATTTACTCTCTCATTTTGGATATCCTGAATCCAATGCTTGGATTATCGAAGCTCATTTAAATGCAATGGCAGATGCAGTCAAAGAACATATGGAAATCACTGAAGCAAAACATGAACAGCAGAGAATTAACTCTCTCAATGCTGTGTTTTTTGATCAATTCTCCTATCGACCGCCAACCTCTCATTACTATTTGCCTGAACATTGCTTTTTTCATAGTGTAACTGAAAAGCGTATTGGAATTCCATTGGCGCTTTCATTGCTCTATATCATTTTGGGGAATAAATCCGGTATTGCTTTGGAAGGCATTGGAATGCCATTACATTTCTTGGTAAAATCACGTGATTTGGATACCTATATTGATGTCTATAACTATGGATTGACATTGACCAAAGAAGATTGCTTGAACTTTCTCATAAAAGCGGGTATTCCCTATTCCGATACTATGCTGTCACCAGTTGATTCAGAAGACATGTTATTTAGAATGTTGAGAAATTTATATCACTGTTTTAAAAGAGAACAATCCGCCTGGGAATTGGAGCAAGTGGAAGAACTTATGAATTTCTTTGAAATAGAACATTGATATGAAAGCATATTGGCATATTCTGAGTGACAATATCATGGAACAATATGAATTCACCTCATTATTACATGATCAAGAATATGGATTCTCTCTAACCCCTCCTGATATTACTGAACTCAAACAGAAAGACATCCCTATAGTTCTTTTAGTACACTTACATTCAACAACATTTGATGCTTGCTCATTGTTTAGACACTTACATGAATCAATGGATGCAACTTCACTGCATATCATTGCATATACTGATAAACAGCATGATCATGAAGGAATACATCGAGCGAAATCGCTTGGAGTGAAATATGTTTGTACTAAAGAACAAGTAAAAGGCTTACTCGTTCATATACAAAAGACAGTGAGTTAAGTACTAATTATTCTTTGCATATTCTTGTGCATATCGCTTAACTGCTTTCACGATTCCTTCAGCCATAATTTGTTGTCCCTTTTCAGAAGCGAGCAATTTTTCATCATTGATATTTGACAAGAATCCTGTTTCAAAAAGGACATTCGGCATTGATGCACCCACTAGGACCAGAAATCCGGCCTGATTCACTCCACGATTGAATAAACCCGTTTTTCCTGAGACCTCTTTTTGTAACATTGCAGCAAATTTTTCACTGAATTTCACAAATGCAGATTGAGCCATCGTTGATATAATGAGTTTTTCTTCACTCATATCCTCATAATTAACTTGCTCTTTTTCTAATCTAATCGCTGCATTTTCCTTTTCTGCCACGCGAACTGCTTCTGAATTTCTCCCGGGTCTGAGAATATATGATTCACATCCATTTGCGGAATGAGGCTTTGTAGGCATGGAATTACAATGAATACTAATGAATAATTTCCCTTTATTCTTATTTGCAATTTGACCTCTTCGATACAATTCTATAAATGTATCATCATCTCTGGTCATTATGACTTTAGTATTTGG
>JALRFC010000093.1 GCA_023253875.1 Candidatus Kapaibacterium sp. | reverse complement strand
ATTGCATTTGCTTATTCAAGTCAATGATTTTCACTAAATACGGGAGAAGGGTTATGTCAACAGGTGATGTTCGCAGAGGGATTACGCAAGCAATGTATAATCAAGAACAAGCAACTACATTTTATACAGAGGTCTTTATCCTCTCAATAGTTGCTGGTGTTTTTTTGCAAAGCTGGTTTGTGTTTTTGGGCGCTTCGATGTTTCTATTTCTCGGTATCCATGTTCCAATTCTAGGAACTATAATCATTTGGGGATTATCACTCGGTTGGGGTATTGGAGGATTTGCTCTTGGGTCCATATTCAATGATGATGCCGCAATAGTATTGGGCATATTAGCTTTCATAGCCGGTCTTGGAACACATTACTCAGCAAAAGAATATGCCGCAGATTTGTCCGATGGAAGAGATAGGGCTTATTAAATGCAAAGAATCATGGATGAATTCAGCTATTGTAATATTTCGATGATGATATTCTGCAATACAATGTCATTGGGCAAACATTGATGGTCTTTCCAATATGTTATAATATCATGAGCTACGATATCATAAAAAGCAGAAAGCTCAGGATATATATCACTACTGAATGCACATTGCTCCTTCAATGATATGATGCTAAGCTCACGATTGTGATCAATCAAGTCCTCAAGTGCTTCTCTCATCCAATGTGAAAAACGACATTCTGTATTGATGACCTCGATAAAATTGAGTAACTCTCTTAGTGATAATAGTCGATGCGTTGACATGGACTCACTGCCCCAAGGTCCATTTTCAGTCCATTCATCTGATGACATGATATTATGGATATATGTGTACTTTTCTTTGTCTACATGAATTGCGGTAGTTATTGCATCCCCGTGCATTGTATAGTTGATATGACATGTGGCTATTTCATATACAACATACTCTGAGTCATTTTCAATACTGTCAGCTAAGGAAATCTGAGTAGGGACATATTGGAAATCCATAAGATATAAACGATGAAAAATGGTAAAAATGCAACTTCTATAAAGAATCAGAGAACAGTATCTGGGATGGATAGTTTTTCAATACCATTCAGACATCGTGCAAAGCCATCATCTCTCTTTTGTTCATAGAGTTTTCTACCACGAGATTCAATATCAGCATCCCAAATAAGTGGATGATACATATGATATTGAATTGCTTTGTTTTTTAATGAATATCGTTTGAGCCCCAATTTTGCCAGACGCCAATCAATATCTAAATCTTCTCCAAAACATGGTAATGTATAATCTTCATCAAAACCATTGACCTCGAGTAAATGATGCTTACGTACTCCCCAATTGCATCCCCAAATCTCTCTATTGACTTTCTCTTTTGGAGTTAAAAATGGTAGATATAATGACTCTCGCACTTGAGTGGAATCTGAAATCAACAATGAAAGAAATGTTGGTATCCGCAATGATGATTGACTGTATAAACCCTTTGTAATGTTGGGTCCGAGCATTACTCTTCTTCCAAAAAAGAAAGAGCCGGGTTTCATCGCTTTGTGATATTCTTCAATGAATCTTGGATGAAGTATGCAATCTCCATCAATGAAAATAACATATTCACCGTTCGCATTTCGGATGGCTTGATTACCAATCACGATTTTGCGGAAACCCTTATCCTCATGTGAAAGATGTCTGATTGGGAAGCGATAGGATTGACAAGCTTGATCAATGAACACATGCATTGCTTCATCTTGCCCATCTTCTGCAACAAGCACTTCGAAGTCTTGAAATGTTTGCAATGACAAACTTTGAAAAATCAAGTCTAATGCTTTGACATTCTTGTACACGGCGATGATGATCGAAATCATGATATGGGTTTTCTCAGTGTTAATCTTCGTAGAATATTGTACTTCTTTTTGAAAAATGCATGTTCATGAAAGATCTGAATTGGATTCTCAAAACAGTATGCATATAATTCACGATGATTATTGAAAATATGCTGTCGTATATGTTCGAGATTTCTATTTGCCTTTCTATCTCTGGATTCTTCATGTGTTCGATAAAAGAAATGTATTCCATTCAGTTTATGAACATCACCTCCTGTTTTTAGGAGTTCCAACCAAAAATCCCAATCTTCTCTTCCATGCAATGTAGGATCATATCCTCGTGTACGATCATAATCACTTCGCCTGAAGAGTGCTGAACAGAATATCATGTTCTCAAACAAGAGATCATTGAATGAGTATTCGGGGAGTATCCACGGACCTTTTTTCTTACCAAAATATTCGGCATTTGAATATACCACTTTGATTGTGGCATCATGTTCCAATTGCTGAACCGCCTGTGTTATATACTCCTTTGAAATCAGATCATCGGCATCCAAAGGTAAAATATATGTTCCATGTGATGCACGAATACCTCTATTCCTTGCTACGGATGGACCGGCATTCTCTTGACTCAGTATTGTGAATCGGGAATTTCCATCAATCGCTTCTTTGATTACATTCAGCGAATTATCCGTGGACCCATCATTGATAATAATGCATTCCCATGAAGGATATTCAATTCTTTGAATACTTTGCAAAGTCTCAAGAATATACTTCTCGGCATTGTAACATGGGACTATGATTGATACCATAGGCATTGTATGATGTTCAACAATTTCTTTCATCATAAATATCCACCCAAGACCGGTTTGATTGTTCTGTCATATGATACATGATTTGAATATTTCAAACAAAGCGGATGAAATATATTACCCAATAGATATGTCCATTCAATCGGATATCCATCATTGTCTCCCCGACTATTGCCGGGACATCTTTGGAGATCAAGCAATAGATCATCAAGTCTTTTATGAACTTCATCATACCATGATGTGGTGAATGGACTATATGGTGCGCAAATGTAAGCGCAATTTCCAAGTAGAAAATACCAATTCTTCCGAAGATCCTCTCCACATATACCTTTGACAGGTGCCACACCGTGTTCTCCGATTTCTGGATAACCCATAATCCAGGATTTATTATCTTTTTCAAATGTATCAAAACTTTGTACCCAACTATGACGAGCTGCTTTGATATCCGAATAACCGCCACCATAATGATGCATGAAATAACAACGCAAATAATCTGAACGGTGTACTAAAGAAAGATATTGATATGCTGGATGAAGCGGATATGTTTCAATGATATATGATGGCAGAGATTCCGGGGTAATAAAAAGCACTTCTGTTTTGGAGGTAGATTGCAATGTATCGAATGCTCGCTTTCTGGAATCACTCATCACATTATCACCCGTCCAAAAACAGACGATTCTTCTAGGAATATCTGGCTTAATATATTGTTCAGGATTATCATGTTCCACTTCATTGAAATGTTCCCATGATTGAATTGTGATTGCCGGAACTCTCTTCAGTGATCTCATGAACAATGATGTTAATCGTTTTGATAACATTTCAATTACTCATATGATTTTGCAAACCCTCAGCACACCATATTCTATGTTCCTCAATGGCAAGTCTCAACTCTTCATTGTTTTTTTCTAATAACTCGGAATTGATATGTTCTGTATGCCATAAATGATAAGCGATGCCACCTAAACGTAGATTATATCTGCGAATTCCGGTATGGAGTAATCGAATCACGCATTCACTGTCTTCTCGACCCCATCCAATGAATGCTTCATTGAATCCATTGACTTTGATGAGATCATTCTTCATGAAGGACATATTGCAACCTCGTACTCCATGATGATGTTGTTTGCTCATCCATGTTGAAATTATTGGGGAAAGAAATGGGATTCGAATTGCATTGAATCTATTGGTGATTCCTGAGGAGAATGGTGAAAAGCGATGAATTCCATGTTCAATCGATGAGAAGGTTTTCTCTTTATGCAATAATACCCGCGAACCCTGTATGAACAGTCCTTCGCGGGCATGTCTTCGATGATCTCGAACAAAGTGCGGATGAATAATCATGTCTCCATCAATGAAAATCAAATGATCACCACTTGTCATCGCGGTAGCTTTGTTTCTGATATGTGAAAGTCTAAATCCAAGATCTTCATGATGACAATGCATCAATGGAACCGGAAATGTTTCTTGATGCTTGCGAATCAATTCAGACGTTTTGGGTCCGGACCCATCATCCGCTATGATCACTTCATGAGGATATTCTTTGAGTGCTGCAACACTCTGCAATACGATATTGAGTGCATCTTCTCGATTATATGTTGATATGATAAGCGAAGTTTTCACTTGTAGTCCGAACAAAATGTACAGTAAAATACAAAATTGAAGGACAGAGTTTAAGTCTTCATCGTATCATCTGACTGATATCATTTCTCCAACTATTATATGCAGATAGTAACTGATCTTTATCTGCTGAATTTTTAATTGTCTTATTGCCTTGAAGTTCGCCGCCTGCACCATCATTTTCACGTGAAAGCATAGACAATACAGTTCCATCAGTTTTGAAATATATTCTGCTTTCGCTGGCATATCCCTCGGAATAGGAGACACTAAATGCAAAAATTGGAGTTCCATTCTTAAAATAGATGGTGACATCATTACTCCATTCATGTCCGCTGAAATTACCGGTATGAATTTCATATCCACCGCTTATGATGCATTTCTTGGCAGTTTGTTCAAATTCCATAGGATCTCCTTCACCCATGTCTTCTTTTACTTTCTTGCTACCATTGGAGCAACCGGATGATTGAGACTTCAGCAAATTTTCACATTCTCCAACCATATCTTTGATATGCTGCAAACGAGTTAGTGAGTCTGGTTCTACCTGTATGACTTCAGAAGTTGTTTGATTTGAAGCTGTGTCCGTTTTTACAGTGCTTTCTTCATTATTCTTTGTTCCACAACCTATGACAAAGACCACCATGATGATAATGGTAAAAAGTTTCATACCACAATTCCTTAGATAAAAAATAATAACCCGATACATGTATAGATTACGTAAATATGCCAACTGCAAGTTCTACCCACATCAGTATAAATGCTACTATCGTGATTGCCAAAACACTGAATCTCAATTGCTTATTGTCAATATATCGATGAATGATCAATAATACTATACCTAGAATATTCAACATCAATCCTGCAATCATATAGTCTCCGATATCCCACTGAAACTCCTCTGAAATCATAGTACCCATAATGGGTATGAATAAGATGCTATTAAGTACTATAAAGATGATTGGTGACTTCATCGTTCTTGAAATCCTTTTCCCTCAAGAATCAAAGGAATACATTTTTGAATTCTTGATTCGCGTGTCGCAGATTGTTTGGCCTGATTAAAATGTAAGAGATATCCTCTGCGCCTGCCGGGAGTAAGTGCATAAAAAGCAGTTTTCAATTCCGGTTGTTGTTTGAATGCTAGAGATAATTCTTCAGGAATTGGGTCATCTTCTTTTTTGAATGCTATCTTTTTTCCGGTTCTTTCGATCACAATTGCTTGTTTGATATAATCCACAATGATTGGCTTTGCTTTCTTGATTTCTTTTACTGAAGTGAATTTCATGTACCGAGCTGATTGTGAGTTTTTTCCGGGTGCAATCAATAAGCCATGTACATCATCTATCAAACTTCCCTTTAGGAAGCTAAGAGTGGCTGAATCTTTGAGTGCTGATAAGAGTATGATATTCTTGCCATTGTCGGTATAACATGGCACCCCCCACTTTCTTTCTTCTGTTATATCATTCATGAGTATAATCTCTCGCAATTCATGTAATTCTTCATTCCATGTATTGACTTTACACTCGGGTGTTCCAACAAGTGAACATCGCCCGCATCCGATTGAAAAGAATTCTGCAATTGTTGGATTCATGCCTGGATTCTCTAGTAGTACAGTACAAAACTACTATGAAAAACAAAATGAACTAATCCTCAATGGAATTTCAGTGTTTGTCTTTCTGTTACAAGACTTCAATGCAAAAACAACCCATCAATATTGTCTGGCTAAAAAGAGATCTTCGGCTCAGTGATCATGCTCCACTCTATATGGCTGAGCATGATGATTTGCCATATGTCATACTGTATGTATTTGACACTGATGTGATTGCATATCCCGACACTTCTCTTAGACATCTTCAATTTCAATATCATAGTCTACTTTCAATGAACAAGGTCATGCAGTCATTTTCAGGTGATATTGCAGTGTGTCATGGGAAAACGCGGGAGATATTTCAGAGCTTGATTGCTGAGTTTGATGTGAAATCAGTCTTGAGTTATCAAGAGAGTGGGATACAATTGACGTATGATATAGACCGGGACTTGATTACACTATTCAATGAGCAAGAAATTAAATGGTATGAATTTCAACGTGATGGTATAAAGCGAGCAATCAAGGACAGAAAGAATTGGGATAAAGATTGGTATGCGATGGCTCACTCTCCAATCATTGAAAATACATTCACACAAGGTAAAATCATTCATTGGAATCATGCATTTCATATTCCTGAAGCTTTGCTAACTCAATGGATTGTATACCCAAAACAATTTCAACCTCCCGGCGAACACTATGCTCGAGTGTATTTACAGAGTTTTTTGAGTGAACGAATTCAAAATTATTCACGGCATATATCGCAACCTCTCAAGAGCAGACTATCATGTAGTCGATTGTCACCATATCTCGCTTGGGGTAATATCAGCATCAGGCAAGTCTATCAGGCATTGAATGAGCATGCCGGTACAATGCGGAATGTCCGCAATCATGCTAATGTTCAATCGCGACTCAAATGGCATTGTCATTTCATTCAGAAATTTGAAACGGAATGTACATATGAGACTCATTGCATCAATCAGGCATTCGAGCATATTTGGCCTGAGAAGAATGAGCAAATGATTCAAGCTTGGGAAGAAGGCAAAACGGGATATCCACTGATCGATGCCGGAATGCGATGTGTGAGGGAAACGGGCTGGATAAATTTTCGCATGCGTGCGATGCTGGTGTCATTTCTCA
>JALRFC010000092.1 GCA_023253875.1 Candidatus Kapaibacterium sp. | reverse complement strand
ATCATCCATAGTGATGGACATATTGGCATTATTCAATTTTTTGACGATTCTCTCTGCTCTTTTCGCTCTTTCATGTTTGAACATAGTGAGATAATGATTGAGCTGAGGATTTTCAGGATCAGTGAAGAATCCTAATAAATGATAATCTCTACCTTGTTCATAACAACTTAATTCCAATCCCGGAATCAATTGAATTCCAATTTGTTGAGCATAATCAACTGCATGAATATAACCTTGCATTGTATCATGATCGGTGATCGCCAATGAATGCAGACCTACGCTCTTGGCTTTATCCAAGAGTTGTTCCGGGGAGAGTATCCCATCGGAAAATGTGGTATGTGTATGTAAATCTGCAAGTAATGACATCATTGTCCCAAGGTGTTCACATGTGATTGTATTGCCTTGACTATAGTAAGTGGCAATGGTTCGTCTTGTGAAATAGCAATTGACACACGTTCATGTGTTTTTCTGATTTTGAGTTCTAATTGTCCCTGTTGCAAACCTTTCTCTCCCACAATCAATTGGAAGGGAAGTCCAATCAAATCGGCATCATTGAATTTAATGCCTGGCGAGACATCACGATCATCAAACAGAACATCTATACCAGCTTGTTCCAATGCATCATGAATTGACTTACACGCATATACTGCTTCTTCTGATTTATGTAATCCGAGACCAATGAGGTGAACAGTATATGGAGCAATTGAAATGGGCCATGCGATTCCTTTCTCATCATGATGTTGCTCGATGGCACATGCAATGATGCGCTCCAAGCCAATACCATAAGATCCCATGATGATTGGCTGCTCTTTGCCATGTTCATCAAGAAATACAGCATTGAGTGCTTCAGAATATTTCGTGCCCAGCTTGAAAATATGTCCAACTTCTATCGCATTGACAATTCGTAAAGGATTGCCTCCATCAATACTTGGCTCTCCTTCAAGGACTGTTCTAAAATCAGCATAGGCTGAAATGGTACAATCTCTATCCAAATCTATATTCTTTAGATGGAACCCATCTTTATTTGCACCACTCACCAATCCATTTGCATGTTCGAGTAAGGTGTCTGCAAGTATGGTACATTCGCCGCGAAGTCCTATCGGTCCGATTGATCCTGCATGTGCCCCCGTTAATTCAAACAATTCATCGGGTTCTGCAGGACGGCATTGAATAGCCTTGACATAATTCTGAAATTTTGCTTCATTCAGTTGATCATTTCCTCGCATGAGGATGAGATATGGTTTTGAATCTGCGATATACACAACTGATTTTGCACAATGATGTATATCCAGATTGAATCCTTCTACTAGCTCATCTATTGTTTTGGCATTGGGCGTCGCAAATTCAATGATTGAATCATCAGATTCAACTCTACCTATTGGCGGCAATGCGCTGATTGCCACTTCGATATTTGCTGCATATCCTGATATTTCATCAATTGCACAAGTATCCTCACCATAAGGAGATTCCACCATAAATTCTTGGGAGGCACTGCCGCCCATTGCACCGGACGATGCACCAACAACAAAAAATTTCAATCCACAACGCTGATAAATGTTTCGATAGGCAATTGCATGTAAGTCATAACTCTTGTCAAGTCCTTCTCTGGAATTGTCAAGAGAATATGCATCTTTCATCGTGAA
This sequence comes from Candidatus Kapaibacterium sp., assembly GCA_023253875.1. Classification (GTDB taxonomy): domain Bacteria; phylum Bacteroidota; class Ignavibacteria; order Kapaibacteriales; family UBA961; genus UBA961. Next base: position 5,326 of record JALRFC010000092.1, on the reverse strand, counting down.
TTGTCTTCCTCTCAATACACCTGATTTTGGCCTAGGTTCATTACGAAATTTTGTTTGTATTTGATACCAAATCTGTGGCATATCACGATAAGACTTGATATGTTGTTTTGCATGATATGTCATGATTTCTTCATGAGTTGGTGCCAGAACCAAGCCATCACGATTTTTGATGTGAAACATGACATCGCCCATAGCTTCCACACGACCCGTTTGTTCCCAAATGTCTATTGGGTTCAAAGCCGGTAGATGAAACTCCTGACCTCCAATAGCATCCATTTCTTCACGAATGATATGTTGCACTTTTTTCAGTGATCTATATCCCAATGGCAATTGAGAAAAAATACCTGCCCCAAGCTGACGAATCAATCCAGCACGCATCATCAAAATGTGTGAAGGAATCTGTGCCTCTGCAGGGGCTTCTTTCAATGTAGGAATGAATATTTTGGACTGAAGCATGACTATCTAACTGACGGAACAATGGTATGGATTAACATAAAATATACGATATTTAGAGGAATTTTACGGGATAAAGTGCGGTTAATCGCGATTTAGAATCCTTTAGACTCATGCATCCTTCATATTGCTGAAATTCATTGCAAGACAATATCAATGGAAATATCCATGAAGACTTTCATAATCATCCTTTTATACTCCATATGTTCAATTGAAAATTTGCATGCTCTGCCACAAATGAGTTTGCTATCCGGAAATCGTTGCTCAAGTTGTCATGTGAATCAACAGGGTGGTGGTACTAGGAATGATCTCGGTTGGTACACCTTTCGTGATGTTTCGGCTGTTCAGCCTGCTAAAGGAATAATGGAAGATGTTTGGGGTATTCAGGATACACTAAGGGAATGGATTGGTGCAAAGTCAAATATTGGTTTCGATATGCGATTTCAGTATATCAGATCAAGAAATTCAGAAAGTGAAGCATCATTGTTTCCAATGCAATTTTCCCTGTATGGACATCATCAGTTAATGCCATGGCTTGGAATTGAAGGCGCATATAATATCGGACCAATACGGTACAGAGGTCAACAATCATGGTCAGGGTCTATCTTGGTTCAACCTGATAAAGATCTACCTCAGTTCAGACTAGGGATGTTTCAACCCACCATTGGAATCAAGAATGATGATCATACGACTCTCAATAGACAATTGGCTGCAGATTGGTTGACTGCTGAAATACTGACGCCATATAATCAAATGACTTTGATTGCACCATATTTTGCCAGTCCTGGAATTGAAATCGGATATGAAAGTCTACATTGGCTAAGCTTTCATGCAGGAGTATTTTCAAATGATAAACTCAATCAGAATACTGTCACTTATGACACTTCAGGTTCATTGGCATTCACTTCACGAATTATGTTCTGGCCAAAATTCTTCGACAATGCTCTCAATACTTATATAGGAGCTTCTGTCTTACTGAATGGAGAAGTGTCAATCACGCAATTCATGTTGGGATTGGGTTTAACGGACCAATTGTCCTTGAGCATGGAAACAACCTTGGCGAATACTGCGCATAATCGAAGCATTGAACCGAGAAATATTACATATGTACCCAGTGATTCAAAAACAGTATCTGCTGAACTTATGTATCAAATAGAACCATGGTTGCTTCCATATTTTCGGTCAGAATATGCAGAATTGAGTCAGAAAAATCCGTCCCAATCAACAATCATTCGCCAATTCATCATTGGTGCTCAAATATTTATTCTCCCGAATATGGAAATTAGGCCTGAATATAGAATCTTTGACACATATCGTCCCGGCATGATTGGTAGATGGGGCGCTCAATTACATCTTTATTATTGAAAGATCAATCATGAATACACTCGAAAGAAGAGAATTTCTTAAATCCGGATTGCAAGGTCTTGGAATAACTGTATGTTCCGGTACAATACTCACAATACTTTCATCTTGTGAAATGAATGAGGATCCTATGCAACCGGATGTAAAAACATTTCCGGTATTCATAAGTTTAGATGATCCTGCAAATCAGGAATTGAACCGTATAGGCGGGGCAATGTATTACAATGAATCATCGCTCAATAATGGTGAGGATTTTATAATCATTAAAGTGGAAGCTGAGAAGTTCCTAGCTCTATCATCATTTTGTACACATCAAGGTTGTCAAGTAAATATACCATCCAGTGACAAGCCAACTCTTTTTTGTCCATGTCATTTTGCGGAATTCAGTCCTATGACAGGGGAAGTCATCAAGCAACCGAATCAAGGTAGTGCAACGAATCTACCTGTATTTAATACTGAATATGATGCGATCAATAATCGCTTGACTGTTTATTTGCCCGGTAATGCTTGAATGGGATTTTTCACTTCAATCGATACTGTTCTGCAATAATATCTTCCTTCAGGAAGCGAATTATCAAACATCATTCTTGATGAACCAATTCCTTTTACGGATGTGATATTGAGATTGCTTTGAAGTAATCTCATATATGTTTCTACTGCTTTTGCTCTATCCTGAGATAATTCAACATTATATGTGGCCTCACCCAATTTGTCTGTTGAACCTGTTATGTCAATCTTTGATTGCGGACCAATCTCTTTCTTGAGGAATTCTCGCATCATCATTGCATTCTTATCAGAAAGCGTACTTTCATCATATTCAAAGACAATCAGACTTAGTCTGCTGATTTCATAGGTATTCTTTGTATTCTTGATTGATTGTTTTGTTCTGCTTGACAACACTTCTCCGGAAGCCAATGTGAATTCCAAAAGGATGTCAACCGAATCTTGTATTCCGGAGATTGAATTTCCCAATGATGAAATGATTGCTGAATCCAATGGTATATCAAATTTAGCATCGGGCAATTGAATGCCACTCTTTGCATACAATTGTTTTTCATGATGAAGGATACTCAATCTCCAATCAGTAATCTCTGCTTTTGCATCTGTTTCCAATGCAATGCTGACAGTATTTTGTATGGGAATATACTCATTGAATTTGGAGTATATCACCGGACTCAATATTTCAGGTGAATTCGTTTCAATTTCCACTCTTCTGTTTTCGGCATCACCTTCAATATATTCCTTATTTGACAAGATTCTTGGAATATCGCGAGATTGAATGAGTATTCTATCAGGCTGTATACCCCAATTGTTCACAAAGATATCCTTTATAGTTTGGGCTCTTCCTTGGGCGAGAGCCTTACGTTCTTTCAGATTTGATTTTTCCTTGCCATCAGAATTTCCAATCAATGTGATTTTTGAATCTCGAGAAGTCAACATTCTTTTGGCAATGATGCCCAAAAGATTGTTATATGTTTCTAAAGTATTTGATGAAACTTGATCTTCGCGAAAATCCGGACTCACATTGGTTTTTATTGAATTTGGGAATACTGAACCCGGATCAAAGAAAATATAGGGTAAAATTGGGAATGTTTGTGTGATGATAGTCTGCTGTAATTCCAAGTCAGGCGTATGAATTGATGCAAACCGAATTGGGTTTATCAATGCCTGTGCAGGTGGTGGTATTTCTTCCGCAATTATGATTGGTGGCTCAGGTTCTTTTGGAATTTCTTTTGCTTTCTCATCGAGAGGTCTATAAGCCAAACCAACTTTTATGTCAAGCGATGTGTATTTCCAATCTTCATTTTTGAGTAAACTGGAAAAGGAATGAGTATATCCTATTTCCGGCATGATGGAAAAAGTAGGGGATACATGCATGTGAAATCCCAAAGCAGCATTTGCTCCGATGAGAGTATTTGTCTCAGCTAAACCTTTATCAATGACTCTTGTTTTTGAACCACTTGGAAATGTAACGAATGCCGGCTCTATGATTGTTTGAGACCGTTCATAGGAATTTTCAGATATACCGAATCCAACTGAGGCGCCTCCTCGAATATAAAATGGGATATCCGGAATGGGATAAAGTGAAAGACCTATATCTATGAGCATCCGATCCAGACTCACTGAATATGCATTCTGCAATCTCAAGGAATCATATGTTCCAGTTTGTTGATTATACACTATATATTCACATTGCGATGATTGCAATGCTCCCGGATGTTGCGCGTAATATGCTCTACCTGAAACTGTAAGAAAAGATGGAATCACCGAGATTTCACCGAATAAACCTAATGATAAACCTGTGGAATTACCATTTTCGAATATGCCGCATGTCACAGCATTGGGTATAACTGGTATGATACTTTGATTGGAAATTGAACTATGTCCAAGAATTAAACCAAATGCATATGGAGCATGTGAGCTATACTGTTTTGTGGAATCTTGAGCACACAGTAGAATTGGGAAACAAAAGAAAAGATAGTAGAATCGTTTCATGGGAAATTCCAATACGGTTTACCCTTCAAAATAAGAAAAGAATTAGGATCTATACATGTTTTAATTCTAATGTTGCGATGCTTTCCACATGTGCTGTTTGCGGAAACATATCAACCGGAATCATTGAAGTTATAGCATATTTTTCTGATAATAGAGAAATATCCCTAGCTTGAGTTGCGGGATTACAACTTACATATACAATCCTTTCTGGGGCAATCTCAAGCATATGTTTCAGCAATATCTCATGTACTCCTGCTCTTGGTGGGTCTATGATAATAATATCAGGTTGTTTCAATGATTTCAATAGCTCAATTGCTGTAGGAACATGTAAATCGTGCGCATAGAACTCTGTATTATGAATGCCATTGAGTTCTTGATTATGTTTAGCATTTGCAATGGAAGACTCCGAAAGTTCTATACCAATCACTGAATGAGCACATTTTGCGGCAGGAAATGTGATGGTTCCCGCACCGCAATATAAATCCCATACATGTGAATGTTCATCAATGTGTGCTTGTTTGATGATGCGTTCAACAAACTGATCAAGTTGATAGGAGTTTGTTTGGAAGAAAGAAAAAGGTGAAATAGTATACGTATTATCAAGTATTGACTCGGTGATATAAAGAGGACCATCGGAAAAGACGATCTCTCCTTGTGCCACGGGTGACCAAGAATGATTGATGCAATGCAAAGCAGATGTAATGAATGGAAATACTGTTCTGATCCCTTGCCACCAAGTCAAGAATTCCTCATCACCTTTGGTTTTGGGATCTTGAGTAATGAGTACGGCCATGATTTCGCCTGAAAATTTCGAGGATCGAATTATTAAAGAGCGTAGAAATCCTTCATGGGATCTAGGATCATAACCCAATAGTTCAAGTTCATTGGCTTTTTCATGTATTGCATTAAGTAGAATATTACCATCTGTACATTGCAGATGACATTCTTCAATATTCATAATTTTATCAAATCTACCCGGAACATGAAGTCCGAAAGCAAATCCTTTTCTAAATTC
>JALRFC010000091.1 GCA_023253875.1 Candidatus Kapaibacterium sp. | reverse complement strand
CCTGGCTTTCACGGATTCTCACTTTACGATTTACTGGAGATGTATACCATAGGTATTGTTAAAGGAGCATTAACCTCCAGAGCGGGAAGCATTTCTTTCAGCTTTTTTATGGCGCTGTTTCCATTTTTATTGTTCATTCTCAATCTCATTCCTTTTTTGGATTTAATTCCTTTTATTCAGATTGAAAATTTCGATCAAACTTTTTTGAATTATATCGAGTTCTTTTTGCCACCAGATACCCAAACTTTTTTTGCAAGTATTTTTGAAGATATAAGAAATAAACCTCGAGGAGGGCTGTTGTCCTCTGTTTTTTTACTTTCAGTTTTTCTTTCAGCCAATGGTATTTCTTCTATTTTCGGAAGTTTCGAAGTTTCTTATCACGTAACTTTTTCACGAAATTTTTTCAAACAATCCTGTAGGCCAAGGATTCCATGGCAGATGTAAAGCAAATGTATTATTGAATCCATGTGCTGATTGATCAGGATCCCAGAAGTGATTGATGCTGGTGAACATTCCTTTTTTGAAGAAATATTCATGTTCATGCATGAATCGGATTGGATCATGTTGATCTTCGCTCCATGCGCCACCGCATAAAGTGGAGTAGGACCAAGGATTGGATGTCCTATCATGAAATTCTCCCTCTCGTCCTTGACCATCACTTCCGAGAATATGAAGTTCAAACTCTGGAATGGCAGTACCCACATGTTTCTTCAGTAATTGATATGCTTCACGAATGATATATTGATGAGTCGGTTCTTTATGTGCTTGGATGGAAGGATGTATATTCACAAAAAAAATGGATATGACAATCCCTCGAATGCTTCGAGTGAAGCAATGGTTTGTATTCATGATAGTGTTCCCTGATTAATGCATGATGTGCATCGTTGTTGTACGTATGTGTCCCTTATGATATAATACGCATTGATATTGACCTGAAGCGAAAGCATGTGTATTGAGAGTGACTTCATGAAAGCCAATTGTATAATATGCTTGAGCAAAACAATGAGTTACTCTTCCATCTGCAGAAATGAGACAAAGTTCTGCTTCACCGGGATCATCAATATGAAATGAAATTGCAACAATTCCTGCTTGATTTGGATTTGGATATGTTCGTAATCTGAGTGAAGAGTCTGATCCTTCAATTGATTGTTCTTTCACTCTATATCCAGCGATATTTCTGCAATGCAAAGAATCTGATACACGAAGAAAAGTCCCTCCGCAGTATACAATTCCATCATGATATAACAGCGATGCAATCGTTCCGACTACACCACCACCAATACTTGAAAATGTTTTTCCATCCCACTTGGCGAGTCCATGATCATGTCTGGAAGAATCCATTGAGAAATTTCCACCAATGAATACATTCACACCATCGTTTGACAAAGCACTGATACTGATACAATTCGGCGGCAAACCAATTTCACTCCACGCACTTCCATTCCAAGACATCAATGGATTACATTCAATGATATTTCCATTGGTTTTAGTGGATGCAACAATGACAGTTCCAGTATTAAGAATAGTGATATCTGTTATCTTACCTCTGATTCCTTCGCCCATTGAATGCCATACTTGTCCATCCCAATATGCAATGTTCCGAGCCGGTGCTAAACCTGCCGAGTCAAATTGTCCTCCGACATAGAGTTTTCCTAGTGCATATTTCAATACTGTAACTTCACCCTGCGAACCTGATTGAGTTGGAATTCTACGAATCCCTGATTGCATGTCTTGCCATTTGTCATTTGCATATGTAGCAATTCCTTGACTCTTCGCATCACCGATACCTGGAAACATACCTCCTGCATAAAGCGCCACACCATCATGAGCAAGAGTATTGATGGAACCAACTTTCAAACCTGGAATACCTGTCCAACTCACTCCATTCCAAAAAGCCAATCCGAATAAATCAGTGGATCCGTCCATTGTAAAGCCACCTGCGACATAGAGTTTGCCATCAATTGCGGAACACATTGACTTAATCGGTGCATTCAATCCACCCTGCATGTCTTGCCAGTGATCATCCGAAAAATATGAAACATATCCCGTGTTAAGTACATGCTGTGTATTACTATTTAATCGAGTGAAATGTCCACCTATATGCAAGTGATTACTTTGCATTGCTAGTGTTTTCGGTGCAGATTCAGGACCTTTCAATAGAGCGCCGAAGGAAATGTCCCAAGTATTTACACCCTGAGAATATAGTACATCAAACAATGTGAAGAATACAACAAAACATATGATAAGTGTTTGCATCTTGTATTCCTCAATCATGTATTGGTAATGTGTCCATGACTTTATGCATGGCTTGAATATCTTTTTTTAAATCAATCACATAGAGCGTCAATTCTTCGATCTTTCTAACTAAAGCTACATTCAAATTTGCCAAGTGTATTCCATTACTTTTGATATCATGTTCTGTTGGCATATTTGGCAAATGTTTATGCATAGTGATATAGCGTTCCAAAGAATCTATGGAAATGAGTTTATATTCGGATTCAAATACATCATCTGCCCATGAATCTGTCGTAACAAGGATTTCTTTGGTGATGATTGCTCCATCCACGATGAGCCTTTTTCCAGATATGTCACATTCTGGTGCATCATTCCAAGCATTTCCGATGAGCACATTTCCATTGACTTGTAATGGATGTTTTGGGTATTCTATACCAATACCAATATGACCTTTTCCGGTGACGGTAAAATACTTCTCATTTGACTTTGTACCAATGGAAAAAGCAGGGAAGTTTGTGTCTTGGGATTGTGCTAGAACATCAAGTCTTGCCCTTGGTTGATTCGTACCTATCCCACAAAACCCATGATTGGACTCTATCATTATTCCACGAATGCTTTGTTCATCCACTGCATTCAATTGATATGAGCACTGTGCATTGGCTTGTACAGGACTTGTATTTGCCAATTGAATATTGCCTTTTGTGAATATCAGTGAGGCTGACTGCCCGGTTTCTATTGCTTTTGGAATGGAATCAAAATAGATATTGTCGCCGATGATGCTGGCGCCGCCCGCGTGTAAAGTCAATCTTTCGCCGATATGTACTCGATCTTTTGGCTTGGCATTATAAATTCCCAATGAACCATGAGAGGTCAGATTCATTAAAATAGAATGATTACTATTTTCTATAGTAAGAGCATTATGCCTCGCATCAGAAGATCTTGTTAACATATCCAATGTGGCTTGAGGATGCATTTTACCTATACTCATACCGAATTGATGATCAATCGCGATTCCATTCAATGTAGATGCATCACCCCATGCATGTGAAATAGTACCCAGTCCTGAAAGCCCGCTATTGCTTAGTATGATGTTTCCACGATGCATGGAAATTGAGGATGAAAATCCCGGTACTATCTTTTTGTCGCAATTCTCTTCCACATCATAGTAGAGATTATCAGCTATTCTATTTGCGCCACCTGCATGCAATGTGAATGTATTTCCAAGATGCAATGTTTCGAGTGGCCTTTCATTCCCGATGCCAACTCTTGGTAACCATTCGGAATGCGAATCGGCTATTGTTCTTTTTTGGGAATAGAGATGTAACACTTTCAACATCCCATCCTTTTCAGTTCCGAGCATTCCTTGCTTTTGCACTGAAAATTGTAAACCTCTTTGTAATTGAAATGGATCCTTAATGGCTTTATCATGTGAGTATATTTCCACATTTTCAATTGTACCTACTTGTTCTTCAAGTATGAATGGATGATGTATTGCACCTACTCTGAATTCGATGCTTGATGATATGTGTTTTGCACGCTTATTGTGTGTTGCGATTCCAGACTGCAATCTCAATATTGCTGGAGGATGATTCATGAGATTTGTCACATCATCATTATGTGCATAGAGATGAAAGAGAGTTTTTGGTAATGCTGATTTGATATGTGAAAAATCTCCGATTCCTGAAAAGGGCATTAATTCTCCTGTGGCATGAAAATAATCCCCTGGATGACCCGATAAAAGTGGTTCTTCACGATGATATAAACCCCAATCTAGAGATGGATATTGTGCATGAACAGATGAATGCCAAATAAGTCCAACAATCAAGGCAATGTGGAATATGGTGAAGTATGTATTCTTCACGCTCCTTTGAATAAAAAATCTCATAAGTCCCCCTAATAGTAAAACTGTAGAATTATGTCCGCAGCATGCGTTTCGATAAATATCTAGACATGGGCTTTTCGTAGAACTTCAATGAAATAAATGCAAGAATGGAGTATACACAGTATCCAATGATGGCTGAGAATGAATAATGTACTCCGATGGATTCTAGATAAGCTTGAAGAGATAAAGCAGACTTTGGATGTCCGGGAACCGAGAGATAATGTAAAACATAGAGACCGAAGGAAATATCACCCAACAGTACCATTGTATTTGTGGACATGAACTTTGCAATCAATCCACCACGATGTAATCCCATGATGATGATTCCCGAACCAAATGCCAATGATGGAAAGACAAAGTCCGATAGTTTGTGTTTTCCTACTAGATTCGCACCACCTTGGGCATCAGTAAATAGCAGAGCTATTGTTATGATGCTGATTCCGAGGAGTACCAATAGATCACCGGATAGTTTTCCTTTTGGATACATCTTTGCATAAGCAGCTATTGCCATGCCAGCAAGAAAATCATCGAGTCTTCCGAAAATTGTCAATGTCCCGGCAGTACCATCCCATCGACCAAAAAAATAATAGGTGAGATTTTGATATATACCGGTGAGTCCATTGCAAAATGCCACACCAATCACCCACAAAGTGATAGTCAGCAAGAGTATTTTCAATTTTGACATTCTTTCTTCAGGTCTAGACATTCGATTCGTCCAAGCCTGATAGAGAGATGACATGGATACAATCAAGAGGGGAGCTATGAGATAGAAGCTGAGTTCTACGGTCAAGGTCCATAAAGGAGGATTGATGGAAAATCTATAGGGTGGATAAAAACCATGTAATAATGTCAAATGAGAAAGTATATCCATCAATCCATACGACATTGGCAAGGCCAAGACACTCAAGAGTATCACAAGGATAGTCAGCGGATAGATCCGGATAAATCGTTTGGATACATATTGTTTCCAAGAAAATGTCTTATCCTGCAAAACATCCACATAGAGTAGATAAAACAAATATCCACTCAATGCAAAGAACATATTCACTCCTATCCAGCCATATTCAAAAATTGGCGACACTTCATTGAGATGTTCATGCAAAACATGACCAAAAAACACTGCTCCTGCAGCAATTGCTCGTATGCCTGTGAGTGCCGGAATCGAAAACATGTGAACCTATGAAGAGGGAAAAGTTTGATAAGAATATCTTCGCTTGCAACATACACATTTGCGCATGTGAATGTATTACTGCAAAAACAACAAGAACACTATGAAGCGTCCGGTTTGGAAGTCAATAAAGGAATGATGAAGGTTATCACGGAACCTTTCCCTGGTTCTGAGACAATTTCAATTCTGCCATTATGTAATTCAGCCACTTTTTGCATCACCATTGTGCCAATGCCATATCCACCTTGTGAATTTTTTGTGGTGAAATACGGCTTCATCATATTTGCTCGCGTATGATCATCCATGCCGATTCCCGAATCTTTGATTCTGAAATACACATAGGATTCATCATGCGAGCATGATAAATCAACAGTGCCGGGTTGTTTCTGTAATGCACGCATGCCATTCTCAACCGCATTTCTCAAACCTCGAGTAAGTTTGATCGGATCACAGAAAAACATGATAGGTTTACCGGAAAAATGTAAACGAGCATTTGGATATAATTGATCATCGAATTCTTCAATCACGTCTTTGCAGATTAGCAGCGCATCATTTGGGGAATAGCTTGCAACTTCTTCTCTACCAACTGTCACGATATCTCGTACCCTCTGCATAAGCAATGTTATTTGTGATAATATCTTCTTTTGTCTGATGATATTCTTTTCATCCACAATCTGCAATTGCTGTGCATTTAGCAATATGATGGAAAGATTCGTTTGCATGTCATGAGCAAGCTGTGCCCAATTGGTTAGTCTTTTCTTTTCCAATTCCTCAGTGATGTCTATTCCGGACAAAATACAACCGGCAAAACTACCGGCGAATCCAAAGAGTGGAGTTGCTCCCCAAATATATTCCTTGACAGTCTCCTGTTCTCCGATCGTGATTTGCTTTTGCATTGGCTTTCTGTCAATCAATGCGGTTTCTATGAAATCAAGTAATTCAGAGAGATGGTTCTTACTGACATAATATCGAATTGGCCTATGCAATGGAATATCTGAAGTGATATGCAATACTGATTTTGCAGTGGAATTCACTTTAATCAATCTGCCTTCTGAATCAAGATAAATGAGTATTCCAAGACCGCTCAATTCCAATCCTGCTTCAAGGAATCTTCTTTGAAGCAAATAACGGCGATAAAAAATGATGATAATGATGAGAATCAAGAATGGAAAGAGAAATGTACCTGAAGTTGAAATAAATCTCCTTAGCCACCAAAGGGGATCCGGAGTCATTTCCAAGAAAAGGTATCCATTTCGCATTGTGATGACATATTCATCTTTCCATTTGATGATATGTGGATTCGAACCGGTAAATATTCTCATATATGCAATTGGACTTGCAGATTCCAATGACATGGATTCCACATTGATTTCGCATATACCATCGGTAAAGAAACAGAATAATGCATTATCCAAGTATGTGCAAGAAATTGCATCTGCAAAGCGATTTGGAAGAGTCAATGATATTGATTGCTTACCTTGTTGTTGAATGAAAATCGATTTGATTCCTTTTTCATCTTCAGAAATCCACGATAATACCGGCTTATCATCTTTTTCCCACAATACGGTCATAGTAAGTGAACCAGGGAAAAAGAGCATTTCTTGTTTGCCGGTTTTTATATCCAATAGAAATCCATTGGTGCTTTCTCCCGTTGCTGTGGAGAGTACCAAAATGGAATGTTCAGTGGATTGTATTCGATACATTGAGCCCATTGGTGAGAATGGTGTTTCTT
>JALRFC010000090.1 GCA_023253875.1 Candidatus Kapaibacterium sp. | reverse complement strand
AGCAGAATATTGTTCAAGGAATCCACACCATCAATCTTGGACAAGAGCTGGTTGACGACAGAATCGGAAACACCAGTTCCATCACGGACGGTACCTCTTTGCTTACAGATTGCATCCATCTCATCCATGATGATAATGTGAAGCATGGAGTTATCTCCCATTTCAATTTGTTCCTTTTCGGCTTCCGCAAACAATTCACGGATCTTTTCTTCCGAGCCTCCGACATACTTGTTCAGAATTTCAGGTCCATTGACAAGCTTGGGTTCTCTGGCATTCAAAGCCTTTCCAATTTGTCGAGCAATCAGTGTCTTACCGCAACCGGGCGGTCCAAACAAGAGCATACCACGAACGTGATTGATACCCATTTGTTTGATAATGTGTGCCGGCCAGATACGACTGGCAAAGGCACGGCGAAAGATTTGATTGAATTTGCTGAAGAACATAATTTGGTGGCTTTGGTAAATAGACCTTTGAATGGCATAAGGCATGGACAAATCATAAGACTTTCTGATGCACATGAAGTGAAATTGCCAAATATTGAAGAATTGAAAAGTGAGATAGAACGTATTGCACATGCTGCGTTTTCTTTCACAGAACATATTGATGTACTCGGTGTGGAAGATGAAGAAATTAAGAATACGCTTATTTCTTATATCACTTCCATCAATGCACTTCAAGTGACATGGAATACATTCGCAACGATTGATGATTGGAATAAAGAAAGAGATATCATTCTTGGTAAAATGGCCTTTGCTCTCACAGCTATCAATCAACTTTGTAATCAGAATGTATTTACTTGGGCTATTGAAGTTGCATCATTAACATCGAAAATCGTGAATATGATCAGTTCATATTATGCTACAATTGCAAATGCTGATTATCGCAGAAATGAATATGTACGTTCCGTTGTCAAAAAAGCATTCGGTAATGGATTCAAAGGTTTGACTTTATCACAAACTGCCATCAATGCCGCAAGATCAGTGGCCGGCATTCGATCGGTATTGGTCGGTGCACGAACGCCGGAATATGTTGATGATGTTCTCGAAGCCATGAAGCATCGAGTACCATATTATGATAGAGCTGATTGGCTCGGCATGAAATTGCATTAATGGAACCGCTTGAGCCTGCAATGCGTTAACTTGCCCGTGATTGAACGAATTATGTACTGAATGTTACATTCAGATTTATCGCACCTTTTGAATATTTCCATTCTCCAAGCTCATGTTCAAACTTCTTGATCCCTGAAGAAGTGGGATAGAATCCGACATGCTCTTTATTACCTGCAAAGTAAACCAAGACTTTTGTCATACGATAAGCGGGCATTCCATAAGAAATACACTCCTCTGCGTCGGGTAATGCCATTCGTAGGACTTTTCTCATCTCTTTGAGTTTCTTGAGCGCAAGTCCATGAAATTGTTGAAGATAGATGTCAACTGAGTGTGCCATATGTTCATAATCTCACAAAAAAAATGATGTGAAAAGTTACAGAATTAAAAAATGTGTTGGAACATATATGTTTGAACACGTATATTTGTGTTATGAAAGATTCGCCGATACATATTCGCTTAAAGCAAGAACGTTTTGAATCTCCCGTGCAGCAAGCAATGCTGAGCATTCTTGTATCTGCTGACATCATAAAACGCAATCAATTGGCTGTTTGTTGTGATAAAGACTTGACACATTCTCAGTATAATATTCTTCGCATCCTGAAAGGAACTCCTGAAGGGTTTTGTCGAAAAGAAATCATTGAAAGAATGTTGGAAAAAGCTCCTGATGTTACAAGACTTATTGATGGTTTGGTTGCAAGGAATCTTGCTGAGAGAATTCAGAGTCCAATAGATAAGCGGATGTCATTGACAAGAATCACCGAAGAAGGCTTGCATCTCTTGGATGAATTACATGAACCGATGCAATCATTTGCAAAAGAAATGGATGCGATGTTCTCTGAAGAAGAGTTGATTACTATCACTGAGCTTTGCGGGAGAGTCATTGCTCATGAACTTCAGATTGAAGGAATGCTCAAATGAATACCACAATTCATAGATCTGAAACTCGCGGTCATGCGAATCATGGCTGGCTCGATACATATCATACATTCAGTTTTGGAATGTATCATGATCCAAGCAGAATGCACTTTGGCATGTTGAGAGTATTGAATGATGATTTCGTGATTGGTGGAGCCGGATTTGGAAGACATGGTCATGATAATATGGAAATCATTTCCATTCCACTTGTAGGAAGCTTGGCGCATTCCGATTCAACCGGCAATGAAGGTATTATTTCAACAGGTGATGTGCAGATCATGAGTGCGGGAAGCGGAATTCAGCATGCTGAATATAATGCGAGCGAAACAGATCCCGTGAACTTTCTTCAATTGTGGATTTTCCCAAAAGAAAGAAATATCAGTCCACGATATGATCAATTGACATGCACAAAAGAGCAATTACGGAATCAATTGTACAATATCGTATCGTCCACGAAGAAAGAAGGCACATTGTGGATTAATCAAGATGCTGAATTGTATCTCGGTGAATTTGACAATGCGACTGAATGTCAACACTATGTAAAGTCAGAGAATCATGGAGTATATCTCTTTGTCATTGAAGGATCGGTGACCATTGGTGACATCACAGTAAACAAAAGAGACGGTATTGGAATTCAAGATGCACAAGAATTGTTGTTCCATATGCATACACAATCGAAAGTGCTTCTCATAGAAATACCAATGAGCATATAAACCACTTTTCACTTTTTCACTATTCACAATTTTTTGGAGTTATCATGAAGAACTTGATTGCAATAATCGCAGTCGTCGTATTTGGTGCATTGTCATCACATGCGCAAAACACAAAATGGAATCTTGACAGATCTCATTCATCAGTAAAATTCTCAGTGAGCCACATGGTGGTTTCAGAAGCTGATGGAAAATTCGGTGATTTTTCAGTAAATGTAGCTTCAGACAAAGAAGATTTTTCTGATGCACAAATTGATGTAACAATCAAAGCAACTTCCATCAATACAGATGATGCAAAACGTGATGAGCATTTGCGCAGTGGAGACTTCTTTGATGTTGCTAATCATCCAAACATCACATTCAAAAGTAAATCAATGAAGAAGACAGGTAAAGGTACCTATAAACTCTCCGGTGATTTCACTATGCGTGGTGTTACAAAGCCGATCACACTTGATGTGAAATTCGGTGGTACACAAAAGAGCCCATGGGGTCAAACAGTTGCCGGTTTCAAAATCACAGGCAAAATCAATCGTAAGGATTATGGTGTATCCTGGAGCAAAATGCTTGATCAAGGTGGAGCAGTTGTCGGTGATGTCGTTGATCTCGTTGCCAATATCGAAATCACGAAATAATATCATTTACTGAATTGTATCCTGATATTCGAATGGCGTCATGTATTTTCACAGAAAATGCATTGACGCCATTCTTATGTAGATTCAAAGTTGTGATTTTGTAAATTCGAATGAAACTTCCACGGTTTATCATGTCAAAGCAAGAATTATTGGTGTATTCACCATATACTCGAGAACAAATAGACAGCATACCAATGCATGATGCACACGATGCAGAGAAAATGATAGCCACTGCATATGCTGTATTCAAGGATTCAAAGCAATATATCCCATATCATGAAAGAATTGCAATACTGGAAAGATTGATTCCCATGATGGAGAACTCAATTGAAGCATTGACCATCATCGCTACAAAAGAAGGTGGTAAGCCATATCTTGATTCCAAAGTGGAAGTATTGCGTGCGATACAAGGTGTGAAGTCTGCAATTGATACTATGCGTACCATGCATGGACATGAAGTGCCGATGGGTTTGACTGCATCATCGCAGAATAGACTTGCAATGACAATACATGAGCCAATTGGTGTGATTTTTGCAATTAGTGCATTCAATCATCCGCTCAATTTGATTGTACATCAAGTGATACCCGCTATTGCCGCCGGAGCGCCTGTCATCATCAAGCCGGCAAGTTCAACTCCAAGAACATGTTTGACATTTATTGACATGTTATATCAAGCAGGTTTGCCTAAAGAATGGTGTCAGGCATTGATCTGTCATTCCTCTATTGCACAACAGATGGTATCTGATTCTCGGATTGCCTTTCTCTCATTTATTGGTTCTGGTGAAATCGGATGGAAATTGCGTTCGCTACTTGCTCCCGGAATGCGCTGTGCATTGGAACATGGAGGAATGGCTCCATCCATCATTGCCGAAGATGCCGACATGACAGAATATCTCGAGAAGATTGTGAAAGGTTCGATGTATCATTCCGGACAAGTTTGCGTGAGTACGCAACATGTCTATATACATGCATCGCAAACTGATGCATTACTCATGGGATTGAAAGAAAGACTTAAGCAATTCAGAAGTGGAGATCCTTTGTCTGTGGAATCAGAAGGTGGACCACTCATTCATCCAAAAGAAGTGCTAAGAGTTCATTCTTGGATTGAAGAAGCCAAAATAGATGGAGCGCAAATAATATGCGGTGGAGAGATATTGTCGGAAACACTCTATGCTCCAACCGTGTTATATAATCCGTCAGAGCATTCCTTAGTGACCAAACAGGAAATATTCGGTCCTGTACTTTGCGTTCATACCTATACAGAAGTTGATGAAGCAATGCACAGAATCAATACATCGCCTTTTGGTTTTCAGGCATCGGTTTTCACAAAGAATACTGATATTGCATTCAAAGTGATGAAATCGCTCAATGCGAGTGCAGTGATGCTCAATGATCATACTGCATTTCGAGTGGATTGGATGCCATTCGGAGGTCGTGATGCGTCTGGATTGGGTTGGGGAGGAATTCCACATTCAATCAAAGAATATTCAAGAGAGAAAATGCTCATATTCAATTCACCAAATTTCATTCGTTGAGGTATTCATGAAATGTTATATGGTCAATATTACATTGCCTGAAGAATATACACCTGAGTTTCTATCACTCATTCCATCGCAAAGAGCATATATCAATAAATTGATGGGAAGAGGCGTGGTTTCAACATATACATTGTCACTCGATCGGATCACATTATGGGTGACGATGTTTGGAGATAGTTCAGAAGATATCGAGGCATATCTTGAGAGATTTCCCATGAAGGACTTCATGGAATTTGACATAGAAGAGGCAATGTTTCATCATAATGCCGCTCATTATGTATTTCCAATGTCGCTGAATTGATGTCTCATTCATTTTCTCTTGAAGCCATTCTCGCCATTGCGCGGAATAATGCCATTGGACTTGATGGGAAACTTCCATGGCATCTTTCTACAGAATTACAATTGTTCAAATCAATCACGATGCATCATGCATTGATCATGGGGAGAAGAACATTTGAATCTTTGCCGGGAATATTGCCTAATAGAGAGCATATCATCATAACTCAATCAATGAAACCAATGCACGGTGTCCACAATGCAATCTCCGTGGAACATGCATTGTCAATAGCCGAATCACTTGCTCCGCAAAAGGTTTTTGCGATTGGCGGAAAACGCATTTTTGATGAATTGATTCCGCAATGTAATGCGATTCATGTGAGTAGAATCATGAGAGAATTCAATGCAGATACATTCTATGATTTCAATTTCCAAGGATATACCATCGAACAATCACACAGTTTGCGTGATGATGAAACCGGAACCGATATTCTCTATCAAAAATTGATTATTTGAAAAGCATTGCTTTCGTGGGGGAAATGCGGGATGCAACAAATGCGGGGATGATTGTTGCGAAGAGTGATAATATAAGAGCAGAGCCACCAACAAGATAATAATGCCATGCTTTCATGCTAATCGGAAGAGTATCAATGAAATATAAATCTGCATTTAATGTGATCACACCATATTTCTGTTGAATGGTACATAGCATGAAACTCCCAATGCAACCTAGCGTTATACCGAAGACGCCGAGTGCAATTCCCTGAAAGGAAAAAATCATCATAATCGATAACGGTTTCATGCCGAGCGATTGTAGGATTCCGATACTACGTGTTTTTTCAATCACGATGATGAGTAAACTTGTGAGAATATTCATAATGGCAACAATGCCAATTAGGCTAAGCACGATTGGAATTGGTTCTTTTTGCAATTCAATCCAGTGAAACATACCTGCATGCAAGTCATAGACTGTCTGCACGAATAATGGATAGGGTACTTGCTCTTGAATTTCCTCACCAATTGCATTGATATCATATCCTGATTTCACCATCAATTCATAATGTGATTTTGTATCGTGCGATGTTCCAAGCAATTGAGATAAAGTCTTTCGAGGAAGAAATACATATAGCTCATCATATTGTGACATTCCTGTTTTATATACACCACGTATATGAGCTTTCATCGTGACGGGTAATGGAATGGTGGATCCGCCGGGATCGGGAATCATTGAAGTGATGATTGCAGTATCCGAAATGCCCAAACCCATGGAATTTGCGAGTCTTTCACTTATGATGATTTCTCTGGATGAATCGGTTGAAAAGGTAATACTCCCCTTGCGAAGTTCTTTAGGTCTTGCAATAAATTCCATTTCATCGTCAATTCCTTTGAGCAAAATACCGTCGATATCACCACCTCTTTTACGCAATAATCCCTCTTTTTGCAATGCTATTTCAACAGAAGCAATGGCCGGATTGTGCATGACATGATCTGGCAATGGTGGCGGAATTTCCCCATTGAATGATTGTATGCGAATATGCGCAGTGAACTTTACAGCATTATCTTCCAATGCTTGTTTGAATCCATCCAATATTGCCATTGAAAGAAGCAAAGCCATGCAACCAATTGCAATGCTGAGTATGGCTACGATGCGCGTAAATGCAATAAAACCTCGTTTCTTCAACGAGGTTCCAAAGCGATGTGCAAGATAGATGAGTCTGAGAAATGACATCTTAATTCGCGATGAAATTCACAAGTTTACCTGACACTATGATGGACTTTCGAATTGTGAGACCTTCAAGACTCTTCTTCACTGATTCATCATTCAATGCAATTTCTTTCAATGCATCTTCATTTGCATCG
>JALRFC010000008.1 GCA_023253875.1 Candidatus Kapaibacterium sp. | reverse complement strand
ATGGAGCAAAAGGAACGTATTCTGTTTCGTTGATTCTGGAACAAGAAGGTAAGACATATACTTCATCCATAGTACCTGTCACAGTCAGACCTTGTCCTTCGATTGAGACATGTGATAATCCGGGATTACTTCCCAAAGCTGATTGGCGCATCATGAAATTCAATAGTCAGGAAGTAAATGATCCCGGACTTGCCATCATGGCGATCGATGATGATCCAAATACAATTTGGCATACCAGATGGAGCACAGGAAATGATACCATTCCACATGAAATGCAAATTGATTTCGGTTTTGAGTATAAGGTCTTCAAGTTCGCCTATCAAGGAAGAGCAAATGGCGTGAATGGTCGTGTGAAGGAAGCCGAATTCTATTTCACGAATGATACATCAAATTGGGGCAAGCCCTATCCTGCGACATTTGATAATAGTAGCGCGATTCAGTGGTTGACATTGGATACAGCCGGAATCACTGCACGCTATGTGAAGTTTCGATCATTATCTGAAGTGAATGGCAAGCCTTGGACCACAGTCGCTGAATTCTATGCACAAGGTTGCATTCCACCATTGCCAAGTTCCGTGACAGAAGGCATGGATGCATTGTCTATTTATCCGAATCCAACGTCCGGTATGGTGACAATTCCGATTTCAGGTGTGAATATTGACAACATTGAAATCATTGATGCAAGAGGCAGAATAGTTCGTAATTTTACAGGCCAATTCACTCAAAATGATATCATGATTGATTGTTCAGGAATTGGAACCGGCATCTATCAGATTCGGTTAATTGGCATCAATGGTGCTATGTATCGTTGTTCAATAGTCATCCAATAAGGTATAAATACAATGAAAACTATCATACATATGTGCATTGCACTTGTTGCAATTATGCATATCGATCTCCAAGCGCAGGGATGTGTGGCCACGCGTGGCATGAGCTCATGCGGTGGTGGAACGGGCATGGGCATGGGAATCAATTTGTCGCCCGGCGAGTGGAATTTCGTGACGGGATATCGATATTTCGAATCATTCAGACATTTCCGTGGCGATCATGAAGAACCCGAAAGAGTTGCCAATGGTACAGAAGTATGGAATTGGTCAAGCTTTGTGGATATCACTCTCAATTATGGCATAACAGACCAACTCTATGCTACTGCAACATTGCCATATATGCATCATAATCGTTCATCGATGTATGAGCATGGCGGAAATCCACCGAGTGGTCTTGGACAAAGACATTCCACCGCATCTTCAGGATTGTCAGATTTTCGTTTTGGTATAGGATATTGGTTATTCGAGCCATTTGAACATGATTTCAATTATGCGATTGGTCTTGGCGTGAAGCTTCCGACAGGACAATTTGATTGTCAAGATTTGTTCTATAATCAAGGTCCGAAGCGCGATACGAATATGTTTCAATTCGTGGATCAATCCATTCAATTGGGAGATGGTGGAACAGGAGTTTCCATAGACATGCAAGGATATCATCCGATATCTCATGAGATTGCAATTGCGATGAATGCATTTTATATGTTCAATCCACGTGAAACAAATGGCATTCCAACATTAAGAAAAGATGCCTTTGGCAATATTTTGGAATATTCTGTTCCCGATCAATATGGCGCTCGAATTGGTGCTTTTTACAATGCACCATTTGGTGTGAGTGGATATGTAGGCGGTCGCATTGAAGGTGTGCCATCACATGATGCATTTGGTGGAAGTCGTGGATTCAGAAGACCCGGCTATGCTGTTTCAGTCGAACCCGGCATTTCTTATGCATTCAATTCCATGTCTGTATTCTTCAGCATGCCCTTGGCTGTCTATCGCAATCGCGTACAAAGTTATGATGATCTCGAAAAGACAAGAGTCACGGGAACATTCACCAATGGCGATGCGGCATTTGCTGATTATGTCATCAATCTTGGCTTCTCATGGAGATTTGGTGGCAAAGACCATGCGATGTAATGATAATTCTCATGTCACGATTGCAGGAAATTCCATAATATCGTGACATGAGAAGAATCATACCAATAGTACTATTACTCTGTATCACGATTTCAGCGACTGATGCGATTCAGTTTATGAAATTGCCTGCCTTGACTTCTCATTATCTTGAGCATAAAGCAGACTCCGGAGATTTGTCCTTTGTTGATTTTCTGATGATGCATTATGCGAGTCATGATGATAATGATCATGATCAAGAAAAGGACATGCGATTACCCTTCAAGGATATGCATCAATCCTTGCAAACGGTGCAATTCTTATCTATACAGCAAGCCAATAATCCCTTTGATATCATCATTCATTCACAGCGATCTGCATTCATGATAGCTGATGAAGAATCTGAGTATTCACATTTTACTCCTTCAATTTGGCAACCTCCAAAACATGAACATGCATAATCTATAATAGCATTGTTCACATTTTGGATGTTTATTCATGTTGAATGCCATCATTGAGTTTTCCATTCGGAATAAACTCATCATAGCATTGGGCACTATTGCATTGATAGTGTTTGGCGCTTATGAAACAACAAAACTCCCCATTGATGCCGTACCGGACATCACCAATAATCAGGTGCAAATTATTACAGTTGCGCCTTCATTTGGTGCTACTGATATTGAAAGACTCATCACATTTCCAATTGAGCAGGCATCGAGTAATATTTCAGGAACAATTGAGATACGAAGTTTTTCTCGATTCGGACTATCACTTGTCACTATTGTTTTCGATGATAACACAGATATTTATTGGGCAAGACAACAAGTAAGTGAGCGCTTGCAGAAAGTAAAAGACATCATTCCTAAGGGAATCGGTATGCCGGAGATGGGTCCGATTACTACCGGACTTGGTGAAATTTATCAATATGTGGTAAGAGCAAAAAAGGGTTATGAAAAGAAGTACGATGTGACAGAACTTCGAACAATTCAAGACTGGTATGTGAGAAGACAATTACTTGGCGTTCAGGGTGTGGCTGAAGTTAGTTCATTCGGCGGGAAAGTCAAACAATATGAAATCTCCATCAATCCATCTCAATTGCATGCTTTGAATCTTGGGATTGATGATGTATTTACCGCACTCGAACAGAATAATCAAAATACAGGTGGAGCATATATTGAGAAAGGTCCGACTCTGCTCTTCATCCGGAGTGAAGGATTAATTGGATCAGTGGATGATATTGAAAATGTTGTGATCAAAAACACAAGTGAAGGCATTCCGATATTACTTCGTGATGTGGCAACAGTTTCCATGGGACATGCAATTCGCTATGGCGCAATGTGCTATAATGATGAAGGAGAAGTTGCCGGTGCTGTCGTGATGATGATCAAAGGGGGAAATAGCAGCGAAGTCATCAATAATATAAAATACGAAATAGAACAGATTCAAAAGACTTTACCCGAAGGTGTGATCATTGAACCGTTTTTGGATAGAACAAAAATGGTGAATAATGCTATCAGCACGGTAAGCACGAATCTCCTGGAAGGCGCATTGATTGTGATCTTTATCCTCGTTCTTTTTCTGGGAAATTTCCGTGCGGGATTTCTCGTAGCTTCCATGATTCCACTTTCGATGCTCTTTGCCATCATCATGATGAATCTCTTCGGTGTCAGCGGAAATCTCATGAGTCTGGGAGCATTGGATTTTGGTTTAATCGTTGATGGCGCCGTCATCATCGTAGAAGCAGTCATGCATCAATTATCGCATGGAAAAAGGTTTAGAGGACTGAGGATTACCCAAAAAGAAATGGATGAGCAAGTGGGAATATCCGCAAAAAAGATGATGAATAGTGCGGTATTTGGTCAATTCATCATACTGATTGTGTATGTACCGATTTTGTCCTTACAAGGAATCGAGGGCAAGATGTTTACTCCTATGGCACAGACAGTTGCATTCGCATTGCTTGGCGCATTTTTGCTTTCGCTCACCTATATTCCCATGATGAGTTCTCTACTCATAAATAAGCAAATAGCAGATGCACCATCAAGATCTGATATCATCATGGGAAAGATTGAAAGAGTTTATCAACGCTATCTTGCAATACTATTAAAGATGCCAAGAAAAATACTGACCCTTGTGATTGGTATGTTTGTAGTGTCCATCATCACATTGTTTTCAATGGGCGGCGAATTCATCCCTGCTTTGGAAGAAGGAGACTTTGCAGTGGAAACCAGATTGCTTACCGGAAGTAATGTTTCTGCTTCGATAGAATACACACAAAAAGCTGCAAGAATCATCAAACAACAATTTCCTGATATTGAAAAAATTGTGACAAAAATTGGATCGGGTGAAATACCAAATGATCCAATGCCAATAGAAGCGGCTGATTTGATGATTATCATGAAAGACAAAAAAGAATGGACATCTGCCTCGACATTTCCGGAGATGGCTGAAAAGATGAGCAATGCTTTGAAACAATTACCCGGAGTTACATTTGGATTTCAATATCCGGTTCAAATGAGATTCAATGAGCTGATGACCGGTGCCAGACAAGATGTCGTATGCAAAATATTCGGGGAGCATTTGGATACTCTTGAGCGCTATGCGAAACAACTTGGAGGTATTATTGGAACGATAGAAGGAGCCACCGACCTCTTCATTGAACCGGTAAATGGCATGCCACAAATCATCATCAATTATAATCGAGATATCATTGCTCAATATGGATTAACGATTGCACAAGTGAATATGATCATCAATTCTGCTTTTGCAGGATATACCGCTGGAACTGTATATGAAGGTGAAAAACGCTTTGACCTTGTGATTAGAATGCATAAGCCCGAACGAAAGAGTATGGATGATATACTCAATCTCCTCATACCGCTAGGAAATGGGAATCAGATTCCATTGCATCAACTTGCGAGGATAGAATCTATCAATGGACCTAATCAAATTCAGCGTGAAAATACAAAACGAAGAATTGTGATTGGATTCAATGTTCGTGGTAGAGATGTCCAAAGCATCGTGGAAGAATTGCAGAAAAAAGTAGATACAGACATACGTTTTGTACCGGGTTATTCTATCACCTATGGAGGTGCTTTTGAAAATCTGAATGATGCAAAAGCAAGACTTGCAATTGCTGTTCCAATCGCATTGATATTGATTTTCATTCTCTTGTATTTCTCCTTTTCATCGGTCAAACTCAGTTTGCTCATTTATTCAGCAATCCCGCTTTCTGCTATCGGTGGTGTACTTTTTCTTGCTTTGAGAGGAATGCCATTCAGTATCAGTGCAGGAATTGGATTTATCGCATTATTTGGTGTTGCTGTATTAAATGGAATCGTTCTCGTGGCAGAATTTGTGCGATTGAAAGAATCAGGAATGAAGAATGTGATGCGTATCGTATTGATGGGAACGAAGATACGATTAAGACCGGTGCTTATGACCGCATGCGTGGCCTCACTCGGATTTTTGCCAATGGCACTTAGCAATGGATCAGGTGCGGAAGTACAAAGACCCCTGGCAACTGTTGTGATAGGTGGTTTATTCTCGGCAACACTCTTGACATTATTCGTACTGCCAATGGTATATATCCTTTTTGAGTCAACAGGAAGTTGGAAGAATGAAATACGATATGCCCTTTCACTAGGTAGAGGACAACAATAATGAAAAAATACTTATTGCTAGTGTTACTGAGTCTATCGTTCATATTCACTATCAATGCATCAGAGATTTCACTCAAACATGCAATAGATAGCGCGATTGCACATAATCATGCAGTGAATAATCAACGATTACTTATTGACTATAGAGAAATACTACGAAAATCAGGTTATACAATTGAACAAGCTGTCTTGTCTTTTGATTATGGTCAAATCAATAGTGTGTATACTGATACAAAATTGAGTTTGTCTCAGCGCTATCAATTTCCAACGGTTTATTCTAAGCAACAATCACTCTTGACTGAAGAATGGAATGCTTCGATTGTATCCAAGGATGTATCCATTGCACAAGTAAAGAAGACAGTATCGGATGTGTTTTATACGATTCTTATCCTGAAAAGAAAAGAACGGATTTTATTGGAAGCTGATAGTATCTATTCGGAATATGTACGGATATCAAGAGTACGACTTGAAAAAGGAGAAAGCAATATTCTCGAGAATTCATTTCATGAAATTGAAAAGGGTTCCATCCACATGCAATTGCAAGAATTACGTAATGCACTGCATGTGTATGAAGTCCAGTTTCACCTATTACTCAATACCATCGATTCATATATGCCTGCTTCCGCAGAATTGGAGGACATCAATACATCATTGATTATCAATGACATTACAAATCATCCTCTACTTCGGCAAGGAAGGCAGTCCATTGAAATTGCAAAAGCACAATATGCATTGGAACAGTCACGATTTCTCCCTGATCTACTCATCGGTATTTCAAATCATAGCATACAAGGAGTTGGTGCCGATGATGTATTATATCCTGCTTCCCGAAGATTCAATTCATTATCCATTGGCATTGGTATACCGCATCCTTTTGGAGCACAAACTGCAAAAATTGAAGCATCTGAAACTGCAGTGAAGATCACAGAAGCAGAGTATCAATTTCAACTAAAATCGGTATATGCTGAATTGCAATCGGCAATCGTACGCAGAGACTCAGTATTGAGTATGATTCATTCTTGGAAACAAAATCAAGTACCGATCATTGAAAGAGTGAGAAATGCCGCTAATGCGCAATATATTTCCGGTGAAATCACATATCTCGAATGGACGATGTCCATGCAACAAACCATGACCATCCAAATACAGTATTTGCAGTTATTGCAAACATATCATGAGTTAACAAATACAATCATTTATCTTCAACAACAATGAAATACATATCTCTCATAATATCCTCAATACTCATTCTTACGGGATGCAATTCTTCATCTGAGAAACAAGTGGACTCAGCACCAATTGTGAAAGGAGATGAGATTCAACTCACTACTGAACAAATGAAATTGGCCGGAATAACAATTGGAACTGTCGTGGACACGGTACTTTCAGGTACTCTTCATGTTCATGGGAGAATTGATGTGCCTCCCCAAAATCTTGCATCCATCACTGTACCAATGGGTGGCATCATACGATCTATAAAAGTGATGCCCGGCAAGAAAATCCGAAAGGGTGAATCAATCGCTGTCCTGGAAGATCAGGCATATATTCAATTGCAGGAAGACTATCTCACGACGAAGGCAAAATTGTTACAGGCAGAATCTGAGTATAATAGACAAAAAGGGTTGATGGAAGCAAAGGCAGGAAGTGATAAAACGCTAGAAAAAGCCAGAGCGGAGTATCAAACGTTACAAGTAATTCAGAATTCACTAGCGCAGAAATTACGCTTGATATATATCAATCCGCAGAATGTGAATGAACATACGATTTCAAGATCTATTTCTATACCGGCACCATTTACAGGATTTGTCACAAAAGTTATGGTGAATGTCGGACGCTATGTGAATCCAGCCGATATTCTTTTTGAAATGGTTGATCCAAGTGACATACATCTTGCTTTGAACGTTTTTGAAAAAGATCTTTTGAATCTCTCCATAGGCCAAACATTACAGGCATATCTCAATAGCAAACCTGATCAAAAACATGAATGTGATATCATTCTCATCAGTAATTCCATACATGAAGATGGAACAGCTGAAGTTCATTGTCATTTCAAAACGTATGATTCATCTCTTGTTCCGGGTATGTTTATGAATGCCGACATAGAATTGTCAAAACACAAAACAATCGCAATACAGGATGAAGCAGTGGCAGAGTTTGAAGGCAAACACTATATGTTTCTCAAGTCCGGGAATAATAGTTTTCGGATGCATGAAGTAAAGATCGGTGTACGAGAACATGGTATGGTGGAAATACTCGATGGAGAGGCACTGTCACATGCTCAAATTGCCATTGATGGCGCCTATTCACTGCTCATGGCAATCAAGAATATTGAATGATGGATGAATTCTATCGTATCTTTGCACATCATATTTCATACATTCAGGCTTATGAATCTTCATATCATCTATCGCATTTCCGATGCGGGGTATTCCAAAGTGAAACCCGCATATATCACCAATGAGCATTGTCTGAGAAATGCTATTATGGTATTTCAGGATGCGGAATTTCATGTGATAGCCGATAATGTTTCCGAAGAAACATATGCGATGATATGTCGATATGTGGAGCCTAATCGCATTTCCCGTGTATCTGTCGGACATGGTGCGGGAACATTCAATCTGGGTCTTGATCTGGCATTGACTTTTGCCGATGATGATATCGTCTATCATCTTGAGAATGATTATCTGCATCGACCAAATTCATCTCATCTCATTCAAGAGATATTGAATCATGGTGCATCTTATTGCAGTCTCTATGATCATCCCGACAAATATCGAGCGCCTGCTTTGGGTGGTAATCCATTTGTGGATAATGATGGAGGAGAACCTACGAAAATCTATTGCATAGGTTCATCACATTGGAAGATCACCAATAGCACTACAATGACCTTTGCATCCAAGGTGAAAACACTGAAAGATGATATCAAGATTTTGAGAAAATGGACGAATAAGGGACATTGCCCAAATGATTTCAAGATGTTCCTCGAATTGAGAAAAAAGGGTAGGGCATTGATGACTCCCATTCCGGGATATGCAACTCATGGCGAAACTCTCTATTTATCACCGTTTACAGATTGGGAATCCATTGCTTTGTCTGAATGAAAAGCAAGCATTTCCTCATAAATCATTATCTTCGTGGCACTTATTTCATCAATTATTTTTCAATAAGGATATTTCATGATCCGTTCAGCAATCATTGCAATGGCATGCTTCGGACTTTTCTCCGTTCAGGCATGTTCACAATCATCCGAAAAAGGAGCACCGATGGAACTCAAGAACCAGCAAGACAAAGCAAGTTATAGTATCGGTGTGAGCATCGGTAAAAACTTGAAAGATCAAAAAGTCGAAATCCAAACCGACATTTTGGTAAAAGGCTTGCTTGATGCATATACAGGCGCAAAAACACAACTCACCGAAAAAGAAATGGGCGATGTTTTGACTCAATTCCAACAAGAAATCATGGCAAAAGCTCAAGAAGAAGCAGCCAAGAAAGGTGGTGAGAATAAATCAAAAGGTGAAAAATTCCTTGCTGATAATAAAAACAAACCCGGTGTTATAACTACTGCAAGTGGTCTTCAGTATTCTATCATCAGCGAAGGAACAGGTCCGAAGCCAACAGCATCTTCAACTGTGAAAGTACATTATACCGGAAAGCTCATCGATGGCACAACATTCGACTCTTCAGTAGATCGTGGTGAGCCGGTTGAATTCCCACTCAATGGTGTGATCAAAGGTTGGACTGAAGGTGTTCAGCTCATGAGCAAAGGTGCAAAGTATAAATTTTATATTCCTTCCGAACTCGCTTATGGTGATCGCGGTGCAGGAAATGCAATCGGACCAAATGAAACATTGGTATTCGAAGTGGAATTGCTTGATATCGTAAAATAATATGATATCGTGATTTTGTATAACCCGACTGTGAATCTCACCGTCGGGTTTTTTTATCTGTTCATAAGTAGAACATATGAAAGAAACTAGAGAACAAATTCTGGGTAAAGCTTTTGATAGACATTTATCCGTTTCAGCCGGGGCAGGAAGCGGGAAAACAAGAGTATTGGTTGAACGATTCATTCATATTCTGGAACATCATCCGGGGATTGATCTTTCATCCATCGTGGCAATCACATTCACAAGAAAAGCCGCTGCAGAAATGTTGAAAAGAGTGATGGATGCAGTGGAATTACGTTTGCAAGATGCGATTGACAATGAGCGCTCAGCGGATGTTCACATGTGGTCTAGGATTCGGCAACATATCAGTTCCGCAAGAATCTCAACTATTGATTCCTTTTGTAGTCAATTAGTCAGAGAATTTCCACTCGAGGCAAATGTTCCACATATCATCTCACCTCTTCCAAAAAGCAAAGCGGTATTGATGCGTAAACAATGCATTGAAGATGCTTTGATTCATTTCTTACAAGCAGATCATGAACATGCAGATCTCATTCGCTCATTATTTCATGCTCATCATCATTCCACAATTACAAAGGCAATTGAATATTTACTCATGAAAGGGAATATGGCACTTGCTGGCTTGACTCGCATTTTGTCAGCAAGTGATGAGGATATCATTCATACAGCTTGGAATTCCATCAGAGTAGAAATATATCCTGCTTTGTCAACAATACTTGATGCTGTTGTGCAATTACCGGGGTATCAATCTGGTGATTTCATTGAATCTACTTTGTCAAGTACTTGGGAAGGATTGCGGACGCAATGCAAAGATATATGTACTGGTTCTTTTGATATACATACTGTGCAGTTCTTGCAAGCGTTTGAGGTCACAAGCAAAGAATTACTCAGTAGATATAGTACCCAAAAAGGAGAAACCTCATCGAGATTTAAAAAGTACTCTGATGAATCCATTGATGATTGGCTGGAACAATATTATGGTCAATACAATGCATTGAAGAAACAGATTGAAGCACTTTCTATGATTGCTAATCTGGGAATGAAGCATGGAAATGATATACTCTTTGCAGAAAAAGAAGCATTACAGTTTTCTCGACTTCTTCTTGACATTGCATTGCATGCATCTACATTGTTTGAATCACAAAAAAGAACTGAAGGAACACTTGAGTTTAGTGATATTCAAACTTTGGCTATGGAATTATTGGAACATCCGGAGGCAGGACCCAAGATTCGATCATCAATCAAGTTTTTGATGATAGATGAATTTCAAGATACCAATGCCATGCAATATGAATTGGCATCTAGAATCGTGCGATCTTTGAAAGATGAAGTGGAAGATCATGCGGTGAATCTCTATATCGTCGGTGATCCAAAACAAAGTATTTATGGTTTTCGCTCAGCGGACGTGCGAGTATTCGGTATGGCAACCAAGGATATTCAACAAGCAAATACTTTAAATGGTACGATTTATAGAGATGAAGAACTCACAGTCGATGAACAGCAAGGAATGCTATCACTCAGTGTTTCTTTTCGACTATTGCCTGGTATTATTGGATTCGTGAATGATATGTTTTCACAGCTCATGGGTAGCGAAGCAGAAGGTTATGAAGTTGCTTATGAATCAATGATTGCCGGAAGAAATATTTCTGATGATGTATTGCAATCAGAAGAGAAAGGAAGTATCACATTCTTACTTCATGAAATACCAAATGATGAAGGACAAGGAATGACCGATGAAGCAAGCATGATTGCTTCTGCAATAAAAGGGATTGTGCATAATTCGGATAGAATGATCTGGGATAGTAAAAAAGACGAAGCAGGAAATGATGTTCCATATCTTCGAAAGGCATTATATAAAGATTGCACTGTTCTCTATGAACGCAGAACGATGATGAATCTCCTGATGGCCGCATTGAGAGCCGAGGGAATACCATATTTCACATCAGGAAATAAAGGCTTTTATACATCACCCGCGATTGTTGACATCAGAAATTATCTACAATTTCTTAGTAATCCACATGATGATGTGGCACTTGCATCAACCTTGATTTCGCCATTTTTCAGTATCAGTGATGATACTCTTTTGGCGATCAGGATGAAGTATCGTGAAGGAAGTGTTTGGAATAACATGACTCATTATATTCATGAGCATGATGCAAAAGAAGAAGTGAACTATGCTTATGGTATTTTGAAGGGATTTTGTGATCGAGCACAAACAATGTCATTACCCATTTTGATTCATTCCATTCTGGAGGCGTCGCATTGGAGGACGATTGTTAGAAGAATGGATGATGGAGAACAATGGATTGCAAATGCCGATAAATTGATTGGAATTGCAAGAGAATTTGAGCAAAGAGGATTCAGACATATACATGCATTTGTAGATGAATTGGAATTATCTGCAGAATATGATGATGAACCGGAAGCACCAATCATCAATTCTGAAAATGCAGTGAATCTCATGACGATTCATGCATCAAAAGGACTCGAATTTCCTATTGTCTTTCTCTATGATACCAATGCAAAAGAGAGAAGTACACAGCCACCATTATATGAATCCGATCAATTCGGTATAGGTCTTCCATTGATCAAAGAATATACCATTCCGGGGGCACATGAAACTGTTCAATCCCTTCTTTCATTGGCAATCGGAATGGAAAGAACTTCGAGATTGATGTCGGAAAAGAAACGCTTACTCTATGTTGCATTGACACGAGCGAAAGATCATGTGTTTATCTCAAGCTCATATAAACAAGGAAAGTCTTTTGCCGATAAGAGCATGATTCAATTGTTGAGTAGATATTCAACTGCATGTAGATCCTTCCTCTCTTTGGAAGAAGGAACATATGCATTTCAAACTCAACTTATGCTTCAAGGTGAATCAACTCCAATGACCATTTCTGTTCCTATTCATATTCGAAGAAGTGTCCAAGAAATAGAAATCAAGCAAGAGGAGGTTGAAACTTCACAAAAATCTCCACTGCTCTTATTTGAAAACCCCAGACAAGAATATAAAGATGAATGGTATTCAATATCACAGTTCACTCTTTTGGATGCGGATGAACAGGAATTTCGGAAGAAATATGTTTATGGATTTCCTTCATCCAAGATTGATCATCATGCTGGATTCGTGAATGATGAAACCCATGATGATATCACATCCGCACAATTCGGAATCATGATGCATCAGGCATTGGAGAAAATTTCCAAGTGGATATATAAAGGTGGCGTGCATGAAGATCAGCTCGAAGCCATCATAAATCAAATCACACAAGAATATCTGTCACATTCTGTCGAACAAGAAGAAGTGAAACAAAGAATGCATAGACTTTGTCTTGATATTGGATATTCCAATCTCATTCAAAGAAATCATGCGGGGATCTCGAAAGCCAAGACTGAATATTCACTTACCATTCCGGTTGAGGAAGACTTTTTCTGTGTGATATTTGATCTCTTATGTGAAAATGAACGTGGAGAATGGGAAATCTGGGATTGGAAGACCAATGGATGTTCCACACAAGAGCAAGTTGATATACTCACAGAGCGTTATACACTTCAAATGCGATATTATGCATATGTACTTTCACTATTGAAACCGGGTCAATTTGTGTATACGACAAGATTGATCTTCACAAATATGATTGCGAAGTCAATGGATGAACAGGAATGGACAAGAACCATCCATCTCGATCTTGGTGATTTGCTTCCTATACAAGATGATATAAAACAGCATATTGCAAAAGCAAAACAATCTGTGATTATATAAAAAAAGCCCTGCATCAAGCAGGGCTTCTCGAACGAACTCCTCAGTTCGAATGGCACATGGTGCCGGGGTTTATCGTGCTGACATCAAATGCCAATCTCCATCCGCATAGACAAATGTATAATAGGTATTGGAATAAGCATTCCCATTGAATTCAATCATATCTCTCGGTTGGATTGAAGACTTATGGATAATATACATTACTTGTCCTTGCTCAGCATTTGTAGGTAAAGTGAAACGATCCATATTTCCATTATCATCGCTCGTAATCACAATTGTGGAAGCGATTGTGGTGATTGCATTCAGATTATTATTATCAACTATTATCTTATGAATCGATGCACCTGCTGAAACAACATATGGTGTGTCAACGGTGCCTTTTCCGGTGATTGAAATATTTCTTCCTGCTTGAATTTTTGTCTCAGATCCATCATTTGTGGGCTTATTGATCAAATCATTATAGTCTTTGTCCCATGCACTGAATAGCGGATCGGATTCTTCTACAATTGCAGTATCCCATCTAAGCATCATGTCTTCCGTCAACTGAAATGCCGGTGAAGCCTCAAAATTTGGGTCCAATTCTCTCTCCAATTTTGCATTCCATTTCATTGTGTCTGCACTTGTGATTCCGGATGCAATGGAACTAGAGAATTGTGGGTCCATCTCATGCATGACAGAATCCGCATGGACAGCTTTCAATGAGTATAATGCATATGGAATACTCAGAATTTGGCTTACGGAAGTTATCCCATATTCAGTTCCACCGAGCGGATCGGTTTCCGTTCTGAGGAAATATGGTCCACTAGCCCAATTGATGCTATCATATGCACCAAATAAAGATTTGCCACCGCCTATGTGCAAAGTCACCAAGCCATTTCCATTTGTTCTTGCGCTATGTGACTCCACATAAACGGGATTGCCGAATTCAGATCCTTTGATGATGCTGATTCGTACACTGATATTTCCATTCACGACTAGTCCTTGACTACCATTGCGAATAATGGCTTGATAGGACATGGTGGTTGGAATCTCATCCAATTTGGGAATCTGTGCGAATGCAGTGTATATTCCCAAAGAGAATAAACAGAGAGTAAGTACATACTTTTTCATGTGAAATCCTCTTATTGCTTTACTGCTTGATTATCGAAAATGATGATACAATATTTGTCTGTTGTGCAATGACAATTGAATATGTACCCGAAGAATAATGACTCAAAGAAAGCAACATTTCTGCTGTAGTCATTTGATAATTGTCCAATATTCTGCCATGAATATCCATGATCTTGATTGAAAATGGACCTCGATATGTATCGGGAATCATGATTTTCACATGATTGAATGTTGGATTCGGGAATGCTTCTGCCTGAATCTCCGTGATCTCGTGAATGCCGACCGGAATTTTGAATAATTCAATCGGGATCTGAACCCCATGTCTCATGGAACCATGTTTGGTGGAATCAGACTTCACGATTAATTGTCCAACCGAATAATTCACCGTTCCAAAACCTGTGGTAAGGTCATCACCTGTAGCTACAAAAGCTTCTTGTGCGGAAACTGTTATCGAGATGAGGAGAAAACCAAAAAGGAATATCCATTTCATCGTATTATCCTGTGACTTATGTGATAATGTCAAAAGGAAGTCAGCAATATTTGTGCCTATTTGTTAGATTGAATGAATTCAAGTGTAAGTATCGTCAAATTTGATATGGAATAAGTGTCATGAAGTCTTTGGTTATGGTCATATGTGGATTGTTTGTCATTATGAATGCTGTCAATGCAGGAATTTCAACAGAATTACCGGTGAGTTATTTGGGAGAGTATTCCGGGGAACCGGCAAATGTTCGGAAGGAGGCAAAAGCCAGAAATGCGAAGGTGTTACATTTTGCAGATAATGTCATCACGCTTGGACCAAAGCAGTCACTTCAGTGGAAAATGACTGAACCGATTACATCGGGCAAATTTCAATTCAAAGGGAATTATGGCATTATTGATGAAAATGCAGAGACATATACTTTGCTATGCACTGCATCATTCACTCAGAAGAACACTACTTCCACAATGAAATTTTATTTGATTGTCATGAAGAAGGGGAATGAAATCAAGTATCTAGAAATCTCTAAAGATCGTTCTTTCTTACTCAAAAAGAAATGATCAATCGAGGACTAGTTCCCACACACCGTCATTTCTGAACCATAC
The DNA here is from genome assembly GCA_023253875.1 of Candidatus Kapaibacterium sp. Taxonomy (GTDB): domain Bacteria; phylum Bacteroidota; class Ignavibacteria; order Kapaibacteriales; family UBA961; genus UBA961. The sequence goes on along the minus strand of JALRFC010000008.1, from coordinate 5,230 downwards.
GATGCTTTTATGTGCGGGATTGTAATATGCACAGTAATTGTGTTGATCATGCCATGAATAGAGATTCATGCCTTTGGTTTTTGCGGGTACATTTTGGAACTTTTTGTCTTTGCCAATGCGCAGACGCAATAGGGAATTATGTGACATATAGGATTGGAAAGTTCTTTCTCTGACTCTGGGAATATATCCTCCAACGATATACATGGCATTATTATCAAAGTCATAAACCCCAACTCCTTCATGCGTCATGCTCTCTTCATGCGGACCGATGATATTCGTAAAGGAGTATTGTTCATAGTCATAGAGAAAGACATCTCTCAACCAACACCAATTACCCATATCATTTCCATAGGCTGATAAACCACCTTTGCAGAATTGTTCTTTTTGATCTCCTGAACAATTCCCTGTCATACCTGAAACGATGAATATCTGTGACTTTTTAGGATCACCAAGGATGAATCTCGAAAGGGAGCGCTTCGGTGGATTGCAATTCGAATTATTCTCATGGACTATATTCCATTGTCCCTGATTATCATATTCATAAATCCAATTTTTCACTTCATGATATCCATATCCTCCGAAATATCCGAGTCTTTCTTTCTGAGTATTCCAATACAATGCTGAAAAATGTGATTGTTCATCATCTCGATGTGGGATGAAGACTGTACACTCTCCTGTATTGACATCAATCGCATATTTGGTCAGCATCCCTCCTTTTCCAATCAATAAGCGTCCATTCTTGGCATCCAAAACATGTTGTTCACCGCTTGCTGATGCACCATGAATTTTGATGCTGTCCATGGAGAAATTCTTCAAATTGAATGAATATACATAGCCACCTGCAAGTGCATAGACAATATGCTGTTCACGATCATGTGAAGAGGTGGAATAATGGAGACTATGAAAGGAACATTTGCTCGGAGGAATGCGCAATTTCCACTGTGGCTTTGCATTCATGATGCTCAGTGACATCATGAACAAAATGAGTATAACCCTCATGCTATTCTATTATAATATTCGCAACCCTGGCGAATCAGTTCGTATACAATGAAATGAACTCAGTCGGTTAATGGTCCCTTCAGACCCTCTTCCACATTACCCTTTGAGGAATGTCCTCAAAAATTGTATGACCGTTTGAGCCACTGTGACAATTATGGATTCAATAAACGTGGTTACTTCTTTGACTTGTTCGAATGAAATAAGCTTGAACAAATCTGCTTGCCCGAAAGAACCACCGTGTACATGAAGATCATAGATCACGGAACAGATGCTCAAGCATATCATACCAAGCATCATTGAGATGGAGATGATGGTGATATTTTTATGAAATGGGGATCTGAACTTCATGATTTTCTTCACAAAATGATGCTCAAAATTACAAGTTTTTTATTTCCGCAATGAGGTCTTGCAATACTTTTTTTGAATCTCCGAACAGCATTGAGGTTTTGGGTCGGAAAAAGAGCTCATTTTCAATACCTGCATAACCGGGTTTCATGCTGCGCTTATTGACTATGACATGTTTTGCAGACTCTACATCCAAAATAGGCATGCCATAAATCGGTGAAGTTGGGTCTGTTTTCGCGGCCGGATTCACCACATCATTTGCGCCCAATACAAGTACTGCATCCACAGAAGAAAATTCATCATTGATTTCTTCCATTTCCTTGAGCTTTTCATATGGTACATCAGCTTCGGCAAGCAAGACATTCATGTGACCTGGCATGCGTCCTGCAACGGGATGAATGGCATATGTAACCTGGACTCCTTTTTCTGTCAATATCTTTTCCATTTCATGACAGGCATGCTGGGCTTGTGCCACGGCTAGTCCATAACCGGGAACTATGACGACCTTTGATGAATAGGACATCAACACAGCTGCATCGGAGAGGGACATTTCTTTATAATTTCCTTGAGCACCCGAACCTGAAGCTCCTGCTTGAGCACTTCCACCGAAAGAACCAATGAGGACATTCAATAATGATCGATTCATTGCATTACACATGAGCACTGTAAGAAGTGTTCCTGCCGCACCCACCAATATACCGCCTGTGAGCATTGCTGTATTATCATATAAAAAGCCACCGCATGCAGCGGCAATCCCTGTGAATGAATTGAGAAGTGAAATGACAACGGGCATATCTGCCCCGCCAATTGGCAAAACGAAGAGGATACCATACATAGCTGATAGAGCCAAAGCCGCATAGAAAAATGTAATGGTTTCTTCGGGTCGAAGAATGATGATCATTGCTGTTAAACCTATGGTAACCAGCAAGAGCAATATATTCACGATATGCTGTCCATTGAATGCATAATCATTCAATCTGCCATCCAATTTAGCCCATGCAATCATTGAGCCCGTGAAGCTCACCGAACCGATGATCAATCCTGCCATGATGATGAGAAGTGATGTACCATCAAGTGTTGAGAAATAGGTATATCCACCGCCGGCATAGAGCTCGGGTTGAAAGTCATGCACGAGATGTTTGAATTCAATGATGGAAATGAGCGCAGCGCATGCACCACCCATACCATTGAATATGCTGACCATTTGTGGCATAGCGGTCATTTTGACATTCTTTGCAGACATTGTTCCTATGACTCCACCAATGGCCAATCCACCAAATATCCATAGATGATTCCCGAGATGATCGCCGGAAGCATCAGTGTACAAAGCGATCGTTCCTGCGATTGCAAGTGCCATGCCGATTGCCGCAACCACATTGCCATTGCGTGCAGTTTTGGGATTGGAGAGCATCTTTAAACCCAGAATAAAGGTTATGGATGCAATCAGATAGATGAGTAAAAGGAGAGATTCCATGATGTTCATTTTTTCTTGTTAAACATTTCCAGCATTCTATCTGTTACGACAAAACCGCCTACCACATTCAATGTACCAAGTATCACTGCCAAAAATCCAAGAATCAATGCAGTGATATCATCTGCATCTGCATTTCCCATGACGATAATTGCACCGATGATTACCACTCCATGAATGGCATTTGCGCCACTCATGAGGGGAGTATGTAGGACGCCGGGAACGCGCCCGATGACTTCAATGCCAACAAAAATCATGAGTATGACAATGTATATCATATCCTGATGCTGAGTAAACCACGTAAGGAGCTGTTCCATAGATATTCTCTTAAGTTGTCAATCGTTCATGGATGATAATGCCGTCTTTCATGATGCATGTGCCTTTCACGAGATCATCTTCAAGATTGAGATGAAACTGTGCTTGATCTCCTGTGATCAATTGCAAGAAATTAATGATGTTCTTGCCATATAATTTGCTGGCATCGGCCGGCATCATGCGAGCTAGATTGCTATTCCCGATGATCTTGATTCCATTATACAACACCGATTCATCATGTTTCGTGAGTGGCGTATTGCCACCTGTAGAAGCGGCCAAGTCAATGATGATGCTTCCTTTGCGCATGGAATCGAGCATTTCCTGAGTGATCAGAATCGGAGCTTTCCTTCCTGGAATCTGAGCGGTCGTGATAATAATATCAGCCTTGGCGGCACTTTCTGCAATTCTTGCAGTTTGTTTTGCTTTGAATTCTTCTGATTGCTCCACGGCATAACCACCAGCTTGGCTTGCATCGGCAGCGCCTTCGACTTCAATGAATTTTGCACCAAGACTCATTACTTCTTCTTTCACTGCGGGTCTTGTATCAAATACTTCAACTACCGCACCCAAGCGTCTTGCCGTTGCAATTGCTTGGAGACCGGCAACACCTGCTCCAAGTATCAAGACCTTGGCAGGTGCAATGCTTCCTGCAGCAGTCATGAACATTGGGAAATATCGTGCATACTCTGTGGCGGCAAGTAATACGGCTTTATATCCGGCGATATTTGCCTGAGAACTCAAGATGTCCATACTTTGTGCACGCGTGGTTCTCGGGAGCATATCCAGTGAAAACACCGTATTTCCATTTGATAAGAAGGACTGAGTTGATGCGGTATTGACCAAAGGAGAATAAACACCGATGAGCGTTTTGGATCGGGTTTGAAGGACGGGTTCGGGATGAATGGAAAGCAGAATCTCACTTGATTGAATCACAGTTTGAGTATCAGCTATTGTGGCTCCCGAATTTGCATATTCATCATCGGAAGCGTATGCCAAGGCACCGGCATTGGATTCAACAAAAACAGTATGACCTTTTCCAATGAGTGTGGCTACCGCCTCCGGTAAGAGAGAAACTCTTGTCTCACCAGAAGGTTCTTTCATGATACCAATGAGCATATCAACATCCTTAAATGACTATCGGTAAACATACTTAAATATTCATCATCACACAAGAGTATTGGACATGAATAATGTCATGGTAAAAGTGATGCATAGTTTTTGAAAAAATGTCAAATACCGTCAAATGATTGGTTGATTCAAACATTACACCTATTTTTGAAGCAATGGAACGAACAAAGAAGACATATCTAGGCCCTTTAATCATAGTATTGCTGCTATCATTTATGGCGCAATTCATCAATCAAGGGATTTCACTTCATATTGATACGCAAGTGGCTGATCAATATGAAGTTGAATTACTCCTAGAGAAAGATGGAGAGAGCGGTCCTGATTTTCATCCATCAATCATTGATGCGATACTTTCTTTTGTTTTTACTCCTCATATCAAAGAAGAATTCATGGATTTCAGGTCATTCTGTCTTGACAATCCCCCTCTTCTTCTCCTCAAAGTTGATCGAACAATCCTGTTCCGATCTCTCAAAATTCATATTTCATAATTCCTGATACATCGGTAAGGAATCCTTTTTTAGTCAAAAGGTATTCCCTTTGATGCACTGCTTTGAATAATTCATGGCGGTGGCATGCTAATATCAATTCAATGTCTTGAGATTATTCTTCTCGGGACGATGAATTCTTATAGTTCACTAGAACATAAACAGGAATAATACATATGAAATCAATAAATAAATTTATCGGACAATTTTCAATTGGAAATGAATTGCTTTCTGGATTCATTGTATCACTTCTTGCATTGCCTTTGAGTTTAGGCATTGCAGCAGCAAGTGATTTTCCAAATCCACTCTATGGAGTACTCACTGCAATCATTGGTGGATTGATTGTTGGTTTGTTTTCGGGATCGCGCCTCACGATAAAGGGTCCGGCCGCCGGACTCATCGTAATTTGTGCAGGGTCTATTTCAGCATTTGGCGGTGGAGAGATTGGATGGCAAATGACATTGGGCGCAATCTTCGTGGCTGGTAT
>JALRFC010000089.1 GCA_023253875.1 Candidatus Kapaibacterium sp. | reverse complement strand
CATTATCTCTATGGCAGACGCGCTGTCATTGAAGCACTCAATGCAGGCAGAGAAATCGAGAAGATTTTTGTGCAATATGGCGCATCCGGCGATGCAATTGAAGAAATTCGAATGAAGGCTAGACAGTCAAATATTGCCTGCTCCATCGCCGATAAAATGAAATTCAATGACATGGAACGTCGAATTCCTCTCGAAAGAGGCTCATCACAAGGGGTGATAGCACTCACGGCGATGCTTTCGTATATTCCACTCTTCGACCTCCTCGATGCAGGTCAAACTGATAAACCAAATCCCCTAATCATCGCTCTCGATGAAATCAATGATCCACATAATGTGGGTGCGATAGTGCGTTCAGCAGAATGTGCAGGTGCATCGGGCATGATCATTCCGACGGAAAACGCAGCTCCAATCACTCCTGCGACATTCAAATCAGCAGCCGGAGCCATGGAATTCCTCCCGATTTCCAAAGTGGATTCACTCCTTGTGGCACTTCGCAATTGCAAAGCCGCTGGCTATGAGATTATTGGTACCGATGGATCTGCCGATCTGATATACACAGAACCGGGGATCTTTTCGGGACCCACGATTCTAGTGATTGGAAGCGAAGGCAAAGGCATGCGACCCGCCATTCGCAAGGAATGCACAAAACTCATTCGCATTCCGATGTATGGCAATGTGGAATCTTTGAATGCATCCGCAGCGGCATCCATCATTTTGTTTGAAAGGGTTCGACAAGAGAGTTTGTAATCATGCGCATCATCTGTCTCACGGAAGAAACCACCGAAACACTCTATGCAATCGGAGCTGATGAGTTGATCGTAGGCATTTCGGGTTTCACGGTGCGCCCCACCATTGCTCGTAAAACTAAACCAAAAGTTTCCACATACCTCGATGCAAATATCGATGAGATACTTGCTCTCAAACCTGATCTCGTGCTTGCATGGAGCGATCTTCAAGCAAATATCTGCGCGCAATTGATTAACAAAGGAATTGCGGTGCATTGCTTCAATCATCGCTCGATTGATGGAATACTTGAGATGATATCCATGCTCGGTAGAATCGTGAACAAAAGCGAGGAAGCAGAAGCATATCGCGCATTTCTTGAAAGAAGAATCGAAGAAATGGCTGAAAAATCCTCGCATATAATCACTCGACCCCGCATCTACTTCGAAGAATGGTTTGATCCATTGATTTCCGGAATTTCATGGGTAAGCGAAATCATTGAATTATGCGGTGGTATAGACATATTTGCGGAACATCGCAAGCATCAGGATGCTAAGAGTAGAATCATAGAACATGATAATATCATTATTGAAAAAAACCCTGATATCATTTTGGCTTCTTGGTGCGGGAAAGGAGTCAAAAAGGAGAAAATCACTTCAAGAATTGGTTGGGATGCAATCAATGCAGTGAGAAATAATCAGATTTTCGAGATTAAATCCCCTATCATTCTACAACCGGGTCCTGCCGCTTTGACAGAAGGAATGGATGCGGTACAATCAATCATAGATGCATGGCATCAAAATTTCACGAAATAACTCATTCCGAAAAATGAGGAATTCATTGGGAGCGGATTATATCTGTCCACACTGAAGTTCCATCCATGATAGACGCGTAACCCGAACATAGACAAACCCACTTCGGGTCTGAAACGCAAAGATCCCTCAGTAAAATCAGTATAATACAACATAGAAGCCCCAAAAGAAATAAACCAATTCATGGTATAATTCACTTTTGGGGCTATAGTAAACCTATCTGCATTCAATGGACCTGTTTCAATTCCAGCAGAAATCGTCCCAAGACCCTTGATACATGTAGTTTTTGGCCAATAGACCAAACTTCCATATCCATAACTCGCTTCTACTGCTTTCCCTTGATCACCGGCATGCATACCAATCGTTAATCCCTGAACGGGAATATCCGAAGCTCTCATGTCTTCAAAAAGATGAGTACACACTATTGCGATTATGATCGCATATCGAATCATCCCAAAGCCAAGCGGAATCCTGCTTCATCAATTGCATGCAAAATATCTTCATCGGAAACGAGTTCCGGATCATAGTCAATCACTGCCTTTCCGATGATGACTTCCTTAACATTCAGTCCTTTAATGGCAGCTAATTCATTTGTGAGTGCTTTCACGCAATGTCCGCAGGACATCCCATCTATTGCTAATTCTTGATGTTTCATCTGTTCCTCAATAATTAAAAATCAATATCATCCAATGCCGTACCGGTACCAATAAATCCGGGTGGTTCATCGAATTGAATGGATAAATTTTCAAAGCGTGCAAAACTCTTGAGATATGCCAAGCGAATGTCTCCAACTGGACCATTTCTTTGTTTTGCAATGATGATTTCTGCAGTGCCTTCCGTCGAAGATCCATCTTCCCAAGTGAGAATGCCATATTGCTCAGGTCTATTCACGAACATCACAACATCGGCATCTTGCTCGATTGATCCTGATTCCCGCAAGTCTGAGAGCATGGGTCTTTTATCAGCTCTTGATTCAACCCCACGATTAAGCTGAGATAATGCAATCACGGGAATATTCAATTCTTTCGCGATTTGTTTGAGCGAGCGAGAAATCACTGATATTTCCCTTTCTCTGCTCTCTGCTTTTGGTGGCGACACGAATTGCAAATAATCTACAATGATAAGTTTGATATCATGTTCCGCTTTCAATCTTCGACATTTCGCGCGGATTTCCATGACCGTGAGAGTTGCACTATCATCAATCAATAATGGAGATTCAGACAAGACATCTATGGATGCAGAAATCTTGGCCATATCTGATTTTTGAATGCGATTCGTACGCATATCATGTGCATTGACTCTTGCTTCTGCGCTCAATAGACGGATCATGAGCTGATTTGCAGCCATTTCAATCGAGAAAAATGCAACTGGTTGCTTAAACTCAACAGCAACATTTCTAGCAATGCTCAATGCAAATGCCGTTTTTCCCATTGAAGGCCTTGCTGCAATGATCACCAAATCAGATTCTTGAAAGCCGCCCAACATATCATCAAGTTTGGTAAAACCGGATGCAAGTCCGGTAATTCCCGATTTTGAATCCTGCTCATTGAATTTCATGAGCATGGTAAAAGTGTCATGTGCGATTTCTTTCATCGTCATGAAACTCTTACCAAGTCTTTGTTCGGCTATCTGAAAAATTTTCGATTCAGCTGAATCCACTTCTTCTAGTGCATCAGTGGTTTCATCATAAGCGTGCACCAGAATTTCACCTGCCACGGAAATGAGAGAGCGCTTGATATAACGCTCCAATACTATGCGTGCATAATACTCGACATTCGCCGCTGTCGGAACCATGGAAGTGACTTCTATCACTGCATATGTTCCACCGATTTGCTCCAAAACTCCAAGTCTTCGCAATTCTTCAGCTAAAGTCGTGATATCAACATTCACGGCTTTTCCGAAGAGTTTTAACATTGCATCATACATGATGCGATGAGATTCTTTGTAAAATGCTTCGGGTTTGAGAATTTCAATCACTTTAGGTATAGCAGCTCTATCCAAGAGCATTGCCCCAAGAACTGCCATTTCTGCATCCATGGAATGCGGAGGTATCTTTCCAATCAATGTATCATACTGCATGGGAACATTCATATTTCCCTCTCGGGTATCTTTACGCTTACCCATTGGAACCGGCATTTGATCTGAATATTCCATTGACCATCCTTTCTGATTTGGACTGCAAAAGTAGTGTTTATTTATGATTTCTATTATGCCGAAAATGCCATGTGCAGAAGTGTTGATGTTTTCCACAATATGCTGTGGAAAAGTCAAACTCTATGAGTGACTATGAGCTGTACCATAGGTATTTGCGTGTTGCATTGACGCATCTAACTGCTTTCATTTTATTATCTTTGCAACCTATAACCATTTAGACCGGACATACTATGCTCGAGCTTCCTATACTCCAAGATATACAGGCAGAAAAAGCTGTTTCATCAGCTGTGAATTCATTGAATCAGCCCAAATTGTATGTTGAGACCTATGGCTGTCAAATGAATGTCAATGATACCGAAATCGTACAAGGTGTAATGAATGACAGTGGTTATGCCATGACGGATATGCCTGAATTGGCAGATGTGATTTTGCTCAATACATGCGCCATCCGTGATAATGCCGAAAAGAAGATTCATGAAAGACTGAATCATTTGAAATACTATAAGAAACGAAATAAAGATCTTGTAGTTGGTATCTTGGGCTGTATGGCAGAACGCCTCCGGGAAACCTTGCTTGAGAAAGAATTGGTGGATTTGGTTGTTGGCCCGGATGAATATCGCACTGTCCCCGAACTTATATCAAAAGCATATTCTGGTGAAAAAGGTATTGCCGTAAAGCTCAGCCGAGTCGAGACTTATGATGATATTCTCCCATTTCGAACAGAAGGCATCAGTGCTTGGGTATCTATCATGCGTGGCTGTGATAAATTCTGCACATATTGCGTTGTTCCTTTCACAAGAGGACGTGAGCGTTCACGTGCATTCGCCTCAATCGTTGATGAAGCCAAAGCATTATATGATCAGGGTTTTAAGGAAATCACATTACTTGGACAGAATGTAAATAGTTATCGTGATGAACAGTCCGGACACAACTTTGCAGAATTGCTTGATGCATGTGCAAAAGCAGTTCCGGGCATGCGCATTCGTTATACGACTTCACATCCGCAGGACATGAGCGATCAACTCATTGAAACGATGGCGATGCATGATAATATTTGTAAATATATTCATCTTCCTGTACAATCTGGTTCCAATCGTATTCTCGCACTCATGAATCGCACGCATCCCGTTGAACATTATTATGAACGCATTGAGATGATCAAAAAACTCATGCCGAATTGTGCATTGTCAACAGATATCATTACTGGTTTCCCAACCGAAACAGAAGAAGATCATCAAGAGACCATGGAACTCATGAAAAGAGTGCGATATGATGGCGCTTTTATGTTCAAATATTCACCGCGTGAACGCACAAAAGCATGGAAAATGGGAGATGATATTCCGGATGAAGTAAAAGTCCGCAGACTCAATGAAATCATCAATCAACAAAATGCAATCGCACGTGAAATCAATCAAAGTTTGATCGGTACAATTGAACATGTTTTGATTGAAGGTCCAAGCAAGAAAAATCCAATGGAATGGCAAGGCAGAACAGATACCAATAAGATCACAATTGTGCCTCAGAATGAGCATACACCCTATGTGATCGGCGATATCGTTCCCGTCAAAATCGTAAAGACTTCAAGCGCAACATTGGTGGGAAGTCTTTTATAAACACGAGCATATATTCAGGGGAAATACATGGATAGACGCAAGGCAGGCAATATCGCAGAGGATATTGCCGCAATGTTCATTGAAGGACTGGGTTATACTATTCTCAAGAGAAATTTTACATTCGGGAAAGTCGGCGAGATTGACATCATCTGCGATGTTCAAGACATGCTGGTTTTCATTGAAGTAAGAGCGCGCATGCATCATGCATTTGGGCCACCTGAATCATCAATCACGACAAAAAAAGTGAAATCAATCAAAAGAGTTGCTGAAGGATATTTGTATATCAATAAGATTACAAATAAACAATGCAGATTTGATCTCATCGCCATAGATTTCATAGATGGTGAAACACATATCAGACATCTCATCAATGCTATGTGAATCGAATCTTATTTTTTTGCGGGAAAAGTCACTTCTAATTCTACTTCTTTGTCTTCGCGAGGACCACGCAATACTGTGATCATTGTTGTATCACCGGCCTTGAATTTTCCTAAAGCGAATGTATAATCATAGACATTTTTAATGGCTGTTGCTCCCAATTTGATAATGATATCATCGGCAACAAGTCCGGCTTTCTCACCTGCTCCACCTTCTCTCACGCCTGTAATTCTCATGCCTTTGGGATGATCGCTATAATCAGGTGTAATACCGAGTGAAACCTTGAATGACATAGCTTGTCCGGGCTGTGCACTCGATTTCACCTTGATATAATCCGGTTTTTGTTGTTTGGAATCTATTGCATAAATCGTTTGCAATACCATTTGAACGATAGTACTTTCTCCTTCATAATTGATTTTCTCCCAGGTATCACTTGGACGATGATAATCGCCATGCAATCCGGTGAAGAAAAAGAGAACCGGCTTTTCTTTACCATAAAAAGATGCATGATCACTTGGTCCGAAGCCATCTTCGGTGAAGGAAATTGTGAAAGGATGCAATTTTCCGATTGAATCCACAATGGGTTTGAATTGTGAAGAAGTACCAATGCCACCTATATTCAGTTTGCCATCTTTCAATCTTCCAATCATATCCATATTGATCATCATTGCAATGCTATCAAGACCAATCGTTGGATTCTTGACGAAATGTGCAGAACCCAACAGTCCTCGTTCTTCTGCAGTAAACCCAATAAACATGACAGGTCTTTTCAAAGGATTCTTTGCTATAGCATCTGCTGTTTCAATCATTCCTGCAGTACCGGAAGCATTGTCATCGGCACCATGATGGATTGCTTTTTCCTTGGTGCTTGCGAGTGTGCCTGATCCTTCACCGCCCCAACCCAAATGATCAAAATGTGCACCAATGACGATCACCTCATCCTTCAATGATGGGTCAGTGCCGGGAATATAGCCGATGACATTGGAGGTTTGCACTTTTTTGTCGGTCAGCGATACATGTATATTCATGGAATGATTTGCAATCACTGTACTCGCAGGTTTTTTCTCTGTCTTGATCTTACTTTCCAGAGCAGTGATATTCAATTCAGGTAGATGTGATTCCAACATTGAAGTACGTGCATTGATAATCAATATTCCCTCAACTTTTCCACCTTGTTCAAATCGCAGTGACATCAGTGAATCTGGGAATTGAGTGCCGGAAACACACAATAATGCACGCGCTCCCTTCTCTTTAGCTGTCATCGCCTTGCTTCTCAAACCAGCAAATTGTGAAAGATTACCATGTGGACTATCTTGATCTGGAGCGCCTCTGAGGACAATAACCACAGCGTTTTTCACATCCATTCCTGCATAATCAT
>JALRFC010000088.1 GCA_023253875.1 Candidatus Kapaibacterium sp. | reverse complement strand
ATATTATTCGTGAATTTAAGCAGCGAGCTCAGCAAAATGGCAAGGAGGATGGTAGGATAAGACCAAATCACATTTGTAAACCACATAATGACATTATCAACCCAGCCACGGAAGAAGCCGGCAAGAGCACCAAGCACGATGCCAATGACCAATGCAATCAATTGAGATACAACACCAACCAAAAGAGAAATGCGCGCCCCATATACCAAACGAGAAAGAACATCACGTCCAAGCCTGTCCGTACCTAAATAATACGTTGGGGTGCCATGCCATTCGGATTCTGAAGTTCCCGCCATTGTTGATAATGCCAAAGACATTTCTTGTCCACTTTCATCGCGATAAAACACAGAATCTTTCCTGACTGTATGCGAAAGAATGGGAATGATATTTGGTTCATCTGGATTAGTGGGATTTTGTACATAGAGAACATTTCCAACAAAACCAGATGGTTTCTCAGCATATTCCAAAACGGCAAGTGTTGGAGAAAATGGACTGATCACATCCGCCAAAGCGGCAATGAGTACAAGCACACCGATGATGACCATACCCGTCACACCTGCCGGATGCTTTTTGAGTTTCTTCCAAGCAAGCGCGCCAAGACTTTCCGCTCTCTTCTGCTGTTTTGTATGTGTAGACATTTGTTGACTCATTGATCAATGTAATTTTACTTTAGGATCGAGAAATACATAGAGTATATCCACGACTGTATTCACCACCACAAAAATAATTGCTGTAAGAAGCACTGTACCTTGAATGATTGGATAGTCTAGTTTTTCAATGGCACTGATGGCAAGCGTTCCGATGCCTGGCCAATTGAAGATATATTACACAAAGAATGTTCCCGCAAGTAGTCCTGAAAACCAAGCACTGACAGTGGTCACCACAGGATTCAATGCATTTCTCAAAGCATGTTTCAAAATGACAGCTTTCTCTTGAAGTCCTTTTGCTCTTGCTGTTCTTACATAATCCTGATTAAGGACATCAAGCATGGAACTGCGCGTCACTCTCGCAATGATGGAAAGTGGTCTAAAAGCTAAAGTGAGCATCGGTAGAAAAAGATGACTGATGCCTTTGTCAATATATCCTGATGAGGGGAAAATCTTCCAAATCTCAGCGAAAAGAAGGAGTAAAAGCAGTCCGAATACAAAACTTGGAAGAGAGATTCCTAGCAATGCAAAACCCATAGTTGAGGCATCTACCCAAGTATTTGCTCGTATGGCGGCTATAATGCCAAGTCCAATACCAATCAATGTAGAGAAAAACATTGCTGTTATGGCAAGCAGTGCTGTGGCGGGGAATTTATCAACTATCGTATCAAGTACTTCTCGATTTGTTGAATAGGAAACACCCAAATCTCCTTGAACCAAACGAAACACATATTTCGTGTATTGCTCATACATGGGTTTATCTAAGCCAAGTTGAACTCGTAATGCTTTTATTGATTGCTCATCTGCTCTTTGACCAAGCATTAATCGGGCGGGATCACCGGGCAAAACAAAATTGATGAGAAATGCTGTTGTCACTACTCCAAAGAGTACTGCCAAAGCATAACCGATTTTTCGAATGATATAACCTATCATGGAACAATCCATGCATTGTGAGCAATGAACAATTGTCTTTTGCAAGACAATACAATTTACGAAGATTAGATTCCTGAAAGACCCTGATCTTCCAGAGTTTCAGGAGAAATGCGAATTGGCTCCGGTAATGGAAATCCGATACATCTTTCTGCAATGGATGAGAAAGCATGTACAGAATCAGTAGTGAACAGTCTCACAATTGGAAGTTCACCAATTTGCGATTTGTCTTCAATCTGTAATATTGCAGATAACTCTTTTGCAGCTGTCTCACCACAATCCAACAATGAAATATCAGGGAGTGTTTTCCCAATCAACTCTTTAAGTAGCGGATAATGCGTGCAACCGAGTACAAGAATATCAATACCCAATGAGAGAAATTCATGAAGATATTCATGAGCAATCATTGCTGCAGAAGGATGATCTCCAAAATCTTCTTCAGCTAAAGGGACAAATAAAGGACATGCCTTTGCATAGACATCTATGTGGACTCCAATGTCTTCAGAAACCTTTGCAATGGCTTGTTCATAAGCATGAGAACCAATTGTTGCTCTAGTGCCAATGATACCGATTTTTTTTGTCAGAGTTTGTTGTACAGCAGAGGCTGCGGCCGGATGTATCATGCCGATGACAGGAACAGGACTTATTTCTCGGGCAAGATCCAAAGCAAGTGCGGAAGCGGTATTACACGCAATGACAATGGCTTTTACATCCAAACTCAAGAGGAAATTGACACATTGTCGAGTATAATGTCTAATCGTGTCCTGTGATTTATTCCCATAAGGTACTCTAGCCGTATCCCCCAAATACACAAATTCTTCGCCGGGCATAGAATGAATGAGATGCTTCAGAACGGTAAGGCCACCGACTCCTGAATCAAATACTCCAATTGGTTGTTTGTGTTGATCTGATTCGGACATCACCATTGCTCAAAATTGTTGAGAAAGGGAATCAAGTTTACGCTCAAATCTCATCATGGAATCATCCAGGTCGCTTTGCAATTTCTTGAACTGATCCTGAAGTGCCTTATCATTTTCTTTGGATTGTTGTTCCAATTGCAGATTCAAATCATCAAGATTTTCCTCAATCGAGGAAATTTCTTGTTTCAATACTTGTAATCTCTTTTTGAATCCTGTGAGAATTTGCTTGGTCTGTTGCTCATATTGCCCCTTGAATGTAAGTGTATTCTTTTTGAATCGGTCAGTCAATTGCAAAATCTGCTCATTCATGATTTTGAGCACTTGTTTTGCTGCTTGTATATCTTTCTTGTTTTTTGATTCTTGTGCCTGAGCTGTAAATGAACATAGGATAACTACTATAACAATCATTGCTTTCATCCCATTTCCTCTTCTTCAGAAGTAAACAATGCAATGATTTGCTCCGGAGTATCTGCGGCTGAGATACTATCGCGGAAACTATCTTTGTTCATGAGTCTAGAAATCCTGGAGAGTAATCTAAGATGAGTTCCAACTGTATTCTCTCTTCCGATTAACATGAAAATGATGGTCACAGGTTGTTGATCAAGAGCTTGAAAGTCTAGTGGTTCTTTCAAAGTCATGAATGCACCAACGGTTTCGGTGATGTGATTTGTCTTGCCATGTGGAAGCGCAAAACCCTTGCCGATGCCGGTTGACATGATTTTTTCTCTATCAAATACTGCTTTTCTGGCTTCTTCAACTTTGGTAATATGCCCGCCTGATGCCAATGCATCAATCATTGCATCCAATGCAGCTTCTTTCGTTTCAAATGTCGTATTCAGCAAAATAGCTGAGGGCTGAAGGATATCCGTAATCTTCATACTGTAGAGCCATTGAATGATATATCGGGATACTTGCCGAAGAACAGTGCAAGTACATGAAATTGAAGTGCAAATTTATGGAATTAGCATCAATGAACGATATGAATGGGATGTAAGATTGAAGAAAAAGGTGTGCTGATTTTCATGATATGTAGTCCAGAGGGCATATCCTGCGGTATAGCCAAGGAAAATGCTTGCATTCCTTGCCTGATTTCCAGTTGTATTGAGTTTCCAATGCTTCTGCCATCCAATGTGAGGAATTCGAGAGTGCCGATTCCTTGCAAAGGCGAATGAAAGGAACAATACATCATCTCATCTGCAGGTTGAGGGAAAATTCTCATTTGTTTGATCTGATGTTCATCACCGATATTGCTTATTGGGTTTTTGGGTATCAATGCAATCAATCGAACTCCATGAGAAGGAACTGTGTACATCAATTCATCACTCAGCAAGCCTACATCTTGATGAGTCCATATATCGCGAATGACATATTCCATTGATTTGGAGAGTCCAAGTGCATCTCTAGTTATGGACATGGATTGTTCGCCGACATCATCTCTATTGAAAAATCCAATTGCTAAGCCACCATTGGACAGCGGTTTAGACCAAATTTCCTGCCAAATGTTCTTATAGACACGTGAACCTTGAATCCCAAGTGGGTCTTGATGCATTGCCAAAACTTCATGATTCTTTAAAAGACTCAAGGTAAATGCATCAAGCGAATCCATGTGCATGCTCAATATCAAAGGGGAATTCAGCAATGCCCAAAGCGAAAACTGCGTGTATTGTTCATGAGCTGTGAGCTCGGTCTTTTTGGTAAATGGAAATGGCTGAGAATATCCCATACGTAAGTGATCCATATCATTCCATCCATTATGTCCGGCAAATGTTTCAAGACCGGCTTGTCTGAATCCTACGATATTTGACATGCTCCACCAATTGTCTTGAATATCTGTCGTGGTTCTCCATGCATGTCCACCAACAGAACGACCCCATTTCCACACATCATTATTGCCATATTGACACAGCATATAAAAGATGTCATGATTACAAGCTGACAATAATGACCCCAATTTGGCATATGGTGCTTTCGCTAATTCCTCAGGGGTATATTGATTGGTTTTCAGCAAAGAATCATAGACCGTTTGATAACCACACCAATCATATTTCACTAAATCAGCATCTAATGAGCAAAAATACTCTGCATCTTGTGCTTCATGTCCTAATGAGCCGGGTAATAATACACATGTTTTTGCACCGGGAGATGAATACATGCCTACTTTGAATCCAAGAGTATGCAATGAATCAATCAGGCCGGGAAGATCCGGAAATTTCTTTGCGGGTTGTAAACCATTAATGGATAAAGAATGGCTTGTATCCTGCCAGCCATCATCAATGAGAATATATTCATAGCCATAGTGTTGTAATCCACTTGACTGCAATGCATGAGCAGCTTTATAGATATCTTTTTCCGTAACAAATTCCCAATGTGCATACCATGATGACCATCCAATGGGTGCAGAGTATGAGATCGTATCTCCGATGCGAAATGCGAATGAATATTCTGTTTTGCCGAGTGGGTTTTCTGCTTGAATGGTAAGTGAATATATTCCGGGCTTGGCAATACTACCTCGGATGACTCTATATGAGGAATCGAAGGAGAGTCCGGATGGAAGCTCAGACATAGTCACATTGATGGGTTCAATACCTGTGATTGGTATATAATGTCTTATCTCACTACCGGGTCTTGCTCCATATACCTTTTTCCCATGAATGATTGGAAGAAGTGATTCATTTGGAGTGAGTTGATATTCTTTTTCTATTGGTCGAATGAATGGTTTTGGAATATATCCTTTATATACCTTGAATCTGGTTTCAACCCAATTGGCATGATCAGAAAAAATATTGTCATTGCCATCAAATACTAATAATTCACAGGTTTGTTTATTGGTGAGATCAAGTGCAAATGGTTTGGCTTGCATCGTTCTATTCATGATACCTGAACGCCAAAGCACTTGTCCATCGGCTATGATCAAAAATTCAGCAGATCCCATTTCAGGAAAAATACCTTCATCAATTCCTGCAAGACCTTCAATGCTCATTGCTTTGCCATCAAGTGCAAGGGTGAACTTGCTTCCGGCATGAGTTCCGACCCCACGCTTAAACTGCGTACCTGCAATGTTTAAGGGTTTCCCCATCACGGAGGCATTGATTCTAGGTCTTCCAAAATCTTGCTTGATTGCACTAAGATCCAAAGAAGTAAGCTCAATCGTGTCAATTTGAGCAGAGAGAGGGATGGATATCAAGAAAACGATGAGATATCGTAAGACAGTCATGATTAGGATTCAGCCCACATGGTGATTAATTGTTTATACACACCTGCAATGTCCATAGCCATTGCATCAGTTGATGCTTCTACCGCAACAATAAATGCAGGTCTTTCTTTATCGGGGAAGAGAACAATTGTTGAATCGGGAGTATTCACCGTTATGCCATCAATCAATACTCGCTCCATGTGTTCAGTATATTCCATTGCTTTTCTCATCACGATTCCTTTTTTCTCCCATGGACATTGTATTGTATGATGCATACGAGCTCGAAATGGTAATTGTTGATGTAATCCGGAGAATGTCAATCCTGTTTTTGCAAGCATGTCCAAACATTTCGCAAGTGAAAACATTCCATCTGAAGCAAAGAGATATTCCGTGAAAATAAATCTACCTCTCGTATCACCGGAGAATAAAACGCTATGTTGTTTTGTTGCTTCCATCATTGCCGAATGACTATTCTTGATACGAATCACTTCAACATCATACTCCTTTGCAATACGCTCAATATCTGTGCTTGCTAGCATCGGAACAGCAATCGAATATGGCTCTTTATCTCTATGAGCTTCCAAGAATAATTTCGTGAGTATTGTCAGTAATCTATTGGGTTGAAACCAATTACCATCGGCATCCACGACTGCAATCTTTTCAGCTGATGCATCAATTTTAAATCCAAATTCATAACCAAGTGATTTAATGATTTCACTTGTCTCCGCGGCTTCCGCATCAGTACGATCATCGGAAAATCCTTCTGCCGTATCAACATAACTATTGACTGCAACAACATGTACACCCAAAGAACCTAAGAGGACAGGAAATGTAGTGGAAGCAAGGCCATATGAATAATCTATCAAGACGCGAAAATCATGTTTCTTGATTCCGATTACATCCAATGCTCCCGTGAATTTCATGGCATACGTTTCATTGCTTCGTTCCGGAAATAGAATGCTTCCAACCTGATTATACGGCACTCTTTTGATATCCTCACCAAAGAAAAAACGTTCTATTGTTTTTGAAGTGGAATGAGGTATATCACGTCCATCTTCATTAAATAAAATGATATCAATCGTATCGGGTTTTCGAATGGATCGACGCACATGAAAACCAGCATTTGCTATTCCTGTTCTCAAATCTTGTCTTGCTTGCGGAATCGGTGTCACTTGTAAATCTCTGACTGTTATTCCTGCACTCATGAGGCCTGCAATCAATGAACGATGTATCATGCGAGAAGCTGCATCTGCATCTCTACTCGCAACGACTTTTGCATGCATACCCAAAGCATTTCCTATTGAAGCTCCTAATTTTGCAGAGAATTCGGGATTGATGTCAATATTGGCAAGACCCGAAATACGAGAATCAGTGATTAACTCTCTTAACCAAC
>JALRFC010000087.1 GCA_023253875.1 Candidatus Kapaibacterium sp. | reverse complement strand
AGCTCTGGAAGCGAATTTCAGGTTATACACATGATGTGGATTATTTGTCGAGAAGCATGCTCAACACTGAATGCAGTGTTTCGCGCATTTCCTTTCTGTGTACGATCATATCCAGAAATCCATGCTCGAGCAGAAACTCTGAGCGCTGAAAACCTTCGGGCAATTTTTTGCGAATGGTTTGTTCAACAACGCGGGGACCGGCAAAACCGATGAGTGCTTTTGGTTCCGCGATGATAAGATCTCCAAGCATTGCATAGGATGCGCTTACGCCACCCGTGGTTGGATCGGTAATTACGGAAATGAATGGTAATTTTTGTTCGGCAAGTTCACTCAATACCGCGCTTGTTTTAGCCATTTGCATGAGTGATAAAGCCGCTTCTTGCATACGTGCTCCACCCGAAGTTGAAATCACGATGAGTGGCATGCGTTCTTTGATGGCTCTTTTTGCAGCACGATAGAATTTCTCGCCGACAACCGAACCCATGCTACCGCCGACAAAACCAAAATTCATACATGCAAAAGAAATTGGTCGACCATGAATATTTCCGGTCCCAATGGTGAGTGCATCATGCAATTCAGAACGTTTTTTTGCATCGCGTAATCTGTCCACATACGGCTTTGTATCAACAAATTTCAAAGGATCTGTTGAAGTAACATTGATGTCTGTTTCCGTGAAGCTTCCTTCATCGAAGAGGATATCAATATATTCCTTGACAGTAATTCGAAAATGATGATCGCATTTATTGCAGGTATAGAATTGCTCTTCGAATTGCTTGCGATAAATCATGTCATTGCAGGAAGGACATTTCACAAAGAGTCCGTCGGGCATATCTCTTTGTTCAGTCTGCTCGATATTCTTTTTGGAACGCAAAAACCATGACATAACTATTCTCTCTACTATTGATTATCTAATTTCCACTTCGATGGCATCTTCACCGTAAATTTCCTTGAAGCGCTCATCGGTGATTTCTTTCGGATCACCATCGAATACGATGATACCATCTTTGAGTGCGATAGCTCTTGTTGCATATCTCCTGACAAGACTCATGAAATGCAAATTGCAGAGCACTGTCTTTCCAAGTTCTTTATTGATTGCTTCAAGATAATTCATCACCGAATGCGATGTTGCCGGATCCAAACTTGCAACCGGTTCATCCGCCAAAATGATGGATGGATCTTGCATCAATGCTCTTGCAATGGCAACGCGTTGTTGCTGTCCACCGCTCAATGCATCTGCACGCATTTGTGCTTTCTCTGCAATACCGACTATTTCCAAGTTTTTCAATGCTCGAGCACGATCTTCATCGGAGAATTGACCCAATATCGAGCGCCATACTGAAGCACTACCGAGCATGCCGCTAAGGACATTGTCCATAACAGATCGCCTTTTCACCAAATTGAAATGCTGAAATACCATACCGCATTCTTTGCGATGCTTTCGTAATTCTTCGCCCTGCAATTCGGTGATATCTCTACCACGAAACAATATCTTACCCGAAGTGATTTCATGCATGCGATTGATGCATCTCAGCAATGTGGATTTACCACTTCCGCTCAAACCAATGATGGCAACGAATTCACCTTCGGCAACATCAAAAGAAATATCTTTCAATGCAGTATGACCATTTGGATAGGTCTTGACGATATGTTGAATGGAAAGCAGAATTGGATTCACCTGTGACATTTAACAGGTGGCAAAATTACGATTTTTTTATCAGCTTGTCCCATGCCATTGGTTTTATGGCAATGCTCTCATGTAAATACCGTAACATTGCAGTGTAGCAGCATGCATTTCGATTGCATTCATGGCAATCAACCTCATTAAATCCCATGTCTTCCACGGAAACACTTAGTCAAAAAGCAATTTTTCGCTTCTGGTATCCATTATCAGCCACATGGCTCATGATGGCAGCTGAGGGTCCCTTATTGACCTCCATGATTGCCAGATTGGATGATCCCAAACATAATCTCGCGGCCTATGGTGTTGCCACGGCAATTGCGATGATCATTGAATCTCCAATCATCATGATGCTCAGCGCATCGATTGCACTCGTCAGAGATTCCGCCTCATATTATGCTCTTCGTGGTTTCATCATCAAATTGAATATTCTGGTTACAGTCGGCATGCTTCTCACGCTGATTCCTCCTGTATTCAATATGCTCGCATATTCCCTGTTAAATGTATCTCCTGATGTTGGCGAATTGATGTATGGATGTCTTGCTGCGATGGTCTTTTGGCCGGCTGCCATTGGATTTCGACGATTTTGGCAAGGACTTCTCATTCGCGCTCATCAAACGAGAAAAGTGGCGATTGGAACCGTGGTGCGACTCCTCACGATGTTTTTGTCAGCAGTCACTCTCGTGAATTTCTCTGATCTCCCTGGCACTTTTATTGGAGGTATTTCACTCACTGTCGGTGTGATTTGCGAGTCCATTGCAACGCGCATCATGGCGCATGAAACAATTCAGGCAATCAAGAATGAGCCGGTTCATTTCACGGAAACACCGCTCACGAATCGGTATATGATTTCGTATTATACACCGCTCGCACTTACTTCACTCATCGGCATGGCCTCAATGCCAATCATCACATTCTTCATTGGAAGAAGTCCGATGTCATTGGAATCTCTAGCTGTTTTGCCTGTCATTGAATCCTTTGTATTCATTTTTCGCAGTGTGGGATTCGCCTACCAGGAAGTGGGACTCGCATTGCTTGGACCAAGAAATGAGCAGAATAAACCACTTAGAACATTTGGATTGAGTGTAGGACTCACAACGTCAAGCATCTATGCATTGCTTGTATTCACACCGCTCATTCATCCTGTATTATCAGGTTTATATGGACTTTCCGATGAATTGGCTTCTTTTGCCGTTTTGCCTGCAAGAATACTCTTCTTTCTACCATTCCTTGCCATCAGCTTTGCCTATCTGCGATCAATCATGATGAATAATCGCAGAAATGCAATTGTCACCTATTCCACCATGATTGAAGTTGGAGGGATGATTGCATTGATTTTTTTAACGGTGACTTTCTTTCAGCCTGTGGGAATCATTGCGGCTGCAATTGGTCTGAGTTTTGGCAGACTTGGCGCGCAATGGTTTTTGCTTTGGATGTATAAAAAAGTGATGCGTAAAGGATTAGAACAATAATCCTCTTTTCTCCTGAACGGCCACCACACCGGATTTATCCTTGCAAGGTAGCGCAATCGTTGAACCATTCAAGACAGCGGGAAATGGAAGGAAATCCGCTTGCGCTGAATTCCCTTTATCTGCAAATGAGAATTGCGATTCTAGAATTCCATCCTTTCCAAATAAGAAGAAATCCGCAGCTGATTGCTCATGTTTTGCGAGCAATCCAATATTCGTTTTACTGATGAGCAATGGAGCTATTGCTTGCGCTGAAACATAGACATGCCAGCGTTTTTGACCATCATGCGTATAACCCATGAGCAATGTTCTTGCCTTTTCGGCAATGCGTGGTTCCGAAGATACAATATAGAGAGACGAATCATCGGAAGAGAGAAATCGAGGAGTTTCTGTAAGTGATTTTTCCCAGCATTTTGTGCCTTCATCGCGGAAACAGAATAGAGCAGGAGTTTTACGACCATTATCCATGCGTTGACCACCAACAAAAATCCGATCATGATGTACAACCGGTTGCGTGGTGAGTCGAACAAAAGGCAAAACAGCTTTCCAGCGAGTTCTACCTTCGGGATTATAGCAAAGAACCGTATCTGTACCACCAATTTCATTCATGGAATGAGAAGCATAGAGATTACCTGAAGCATCAGCACTTATGGTGCGGACAGGAGTTGATGCTCGGTCTTGACGCCACATGACATTACCCGCATAATCAACTTTGAAGAGCGTGGTGTCACCACATGCCACAATGCCATCATTCACCGACAATAAATCCAGCCAAATGATTGGTCCTGCATGTGCCGAAAGCAATTTCTTGCGCCATTGCATAATGCCATCCGGAGATATCTTGATCATATACCCGGTAGTGCTCACGCAATAGAGATTGCCTGATGTATCACGACACATCCCCGATGCCACATATCCATTTCCATCGGAGACTTTCAATGTCCATTTCACAAGAGATGAATTCCCGACTCCTACATATCCGCTTTCAGTTGCAAAGGCAACATTCACTTCATCTATTGCCATAAGCGAGGATAATCCGAGTGAATCACTCACAGGAAATTGCTCGAAGATTGCTGTTTCAGCGGTAAAACGTTCTGCAACGGACATAAAATTATTGGCTCTATCAGCTCCTCCTCCGAGATTGGTTCTAACCAATGAAATGGCATCATTTCCGGATTGATGTTTACTGCAGGAAATTCCCGCAAAAGCCATGAGGATAGAAGTGCAAATAAGGAGAATGTGCATCATTGTGAACCTTTCAATGAAGAGGCATAACTGAAATTTGCAATGGCTTCGCCGATTCTGTTTTCAAGTTGTTTATACTCTCCGACAGAAGGACCATTCGATATGATCGAAAAAATCAATTGCTCGCCGTCTTTTGTATAGGAATAACCCGAAAGAGCACTTGTATTCCGCAATGTACCGGTCTTTGCGCGTAAATTACTGGCCGCATAGGTACCGGTCATGCGCTTTCTCAAGGTTCCATCCACGCCGGCAACCGAGAGAGAATTTTTGAAGTCTTGTCCAAAAGGCAATTTCAAAGCACGATTCAATAACATGGTTTGTACTGCTGCAGAGAAGAGATTCTTTCTACACAGTCCGCTTCCATCATAGATACAAATGCCATCCACGGGAATACCATTGTCAGCAAGCACACGTTTGACTGTTTCGGTTGCAACTTTTCCGGTATTCTTTTGTCCACCGGCAGAAGCACCAACAAGTTTATACACATGTTCAGCGAGGAAATTATCGCTATTCTTATTCACCAAGCCAACCAGATAACTCAGCGGATGTTTGAATTCTCCGATGATCTCAGCATTCTCAGGCGTTACTTTTCTTGCAATGCTTCCTTTGACTGAAATTCCGGCAAGTTTCAATTGATGTTTGAGTACTCCGGCCACAAACATATCAGGATATTTCATTGTGAGATAGGATGTGGCTGATCCCCTTCCACTTACTGCAACAACCTGCAAACCACTTGTTGAGCCACTTGTGGAAATGCTCACTCTTGCTTTCTTTCCTTTGCGTGATTTTGGTGCTTTTGGTACATCACCCACATAGGTGGAGAGTTTAATCAAATATGGATCAAGCGAAGCACGCTTTTTGCCTTTCTTTTTCTCTTTTGTTGATTTCTTCTTTTCTGTTTTCTTTGATTTCTGTGCTTTGCTTTTCTTTTTGGATGCTTTTGCAACTTCTTTTTTCTTGCTTGATTTCTTATTCTTGATTTCAGCTTTTGTACTCTTTTTCGCAATCACCGGTTCTTTTGCAGAAAGCCCAGAACGCGATAGTGATATTGCATCAGATTGAGGGATAATAGACACTTCCCCGGAATGTACTTCGACTGCAAAACCATTGCGATTCATGCCAAGAGCCGTTATGGGAGCCAGTGGCTCGACTATTTCATTGTCACCGCTATAGATATGTCTTTCCGTGATATCATCAAAATAGGAGGCATCCGCATAGATATTTCCCTCGATAGCTGTGATTCCTTTCTTTGCGATTTCTCTTACCAAATCTTTGATGTCTTGCTCGGTTAATGTTGGATCACCATATCCTTTAAGATACACATCGCCTTTTACGATGCCATTCTCAATCGGAGCATTGGTATATACTCTCGTCGGCACCATATAATCCGCACCGAGAAGAGCATAAGCGGCAAATGTCGGGAAGAGTTTTGTGGTCGAAGCAGGAGTGAGATAATGATCCGGATTCTTCTCAAAGAAAATCTCATTCTGCTGAGCGGACATGATGCGAATGCTGAGTTTGCTGTTTTGCGCGATTCCCGATTGTTGAATCAATGCTTGAATCTGAGATCGAAAAGCAACGATGGAACGCGTACTATCTTCAGAAGTGAGTTCATTGCCTTTCTTGACAATATTCTTAACCGGAGTGGGTTCAGGTACATTACATGATGCACCAATCAGAGGAATTTTATCGGCGACGACGATGGATACGATCACCCCAAGGACGATTGCAGTGGCTATGATTCTACCCCATGCAATTCTGCTCGAAAGCGAACGGGTCTTGCGGGGTGTCCTTGATTTTTGGACACGACGGGACCTTGACTTTGACGTCATTCTATCTCAGATTTCGTATGAAAGTATCGACTGGATTAAGCCTTTCGGGTGCTGCTTCCTTCAAGGCGGTGTACAAACATAAAATTTTTTTTGAATAAAGGCCATATTTCCTAGAATTAATCCCATTCATCACACCCCGCATAGAGCAAAAGATTTCGTATTTTTGCGCTTCATAATTTGAGTTCATTCAAAGTCCGAATTCCATCTTACACATGAGCGAATTGTCTAAATCATATGATCCCTCGGGGATTGAACAAAGCACCTATGAGCGCTGGTTGCAATCAGGCATATTTTCATCAAGTCCTAATACAGATAAAAAACCCTATTCCATTTTGATGCCTCCACCGAATGTTACGGGTGTACTCACGATGGGACATGTCATAAACAATACGATTCAGGACATTTATATTCGTCGACATCGCATGGAAGGCATGGAAACATGTTGGTTCCCGGGATTAGATCATGCGGGTATTGCAACGCAAACAAAAGTTGAGCAACAGCTTCGTGAATCAAAATTAACTCGTCATGATTTGGGCAGAGAGAAATTCCTCGAAAAAGTATGGGAATGGCGCAATCAATATGGCGATATCATTTTGAAGCAAATGCGCTCCATCGGGATTTCATGCGATTGGAATCGCACATTGTTCACGATGGATGAATCAGCTTCCAATGCTGTTCGTGAGACATTCATTCGACTCTTCGATGAAGGCTTGATTTATCGCGGAAAGCGCATCATCAATTGGTCGCCCGTGGCTCAATCCGCATTGAGTGATGAAGAAGTAATATTCAAAGAAACCAATAGCAAGTTGGCTTATATAAAATACTTAATTGTAGATGAAAATTCTAATAATGCAAATAGTG
>JALRFC010000086.1 GCA_023253875.1 Candidatus Kapaibacterium sp. | reverse complement strand
GCAGGGGGTCGTGAGTTCGAATCCCACCACCCCGACGAATATAAATACCGCCTTTTGGCGGTATTTTTTTATGTCCTATCCTGAACTATGACTGATTGTTCCGATTCAATACATTGAATATCTCTTTTCAGAACAGAAATTTGCCGAACAGTGAGTGGCGTTTTCTTTGTTGTCAGATCTATAAGCGAAGCAATTCCAATGAGCCTTGCATCTTGCATGAGAATCTCCCTACCAATTGACTTATAGGGTATAATGTCATCCATGAGAATATCATCAATTAAGACTGCTCTATCTCCTGAATGTATTGCGAGATTGGGGTAAAATACATCTTCATTTCGTGATCGCCATAGTAAACGAGCTTCCAATTGTCTGGCTACTTCTGTTGCGAATGGTATGACTCCGACTCTGGACGCAATGACTACTTGCACATCCATATCCCAAAAATGCTTAACAATTTCATATGCTAATTTTCTGCAAAGTGGTGGATATTGAAATGCTTTGACTGGTATATACCATTCATTAATGATGCGATTATCTGGTAAAAGAAATGCACCATTCATCATTGCTCCGCATGACTTTAACTCTTGGATGATTTCCTGCATTTCCATTAGAATGTCGCCGATGATATGGTAAATCTATATTCAGGAGTCATTCTTTGAGTCAAACGTGCTGAAAAATCCAGTCTAAAAAACAGGAGTATCCTATTCAATGCGATTCCAGACTCATAATAATATGTATCTGCGGTTTGCGAAGTTGATGGTAATGCTTGCAAAAGTTTTGCTCCCTGTGAGAAATCAGTCCAACCCATACTTCCCGTCAAGATAAACTCGATACCAAATGATGCAATGCTGGGTATTCTCAGTACTCCCGGTATGACTTCACCGAAGCTATGTTCGAGCGACAATGCAGCAAATCTATCTCCATAGAATTCTTTTACATTCATGCCTCGAAATACACCATCGCCGGCTGTTGATGCAATTGACGATTCCAAAGAATAGAATCGTTGTGGTGGAATATCGCCCCAAGAGTAACCTCCGGAGAATCGCATATCCAAACGCCAGAGCGGAAGTGTTGTCATGCGAATGAATGTCTGGAATGTTGCTTGAGAGAATGAAGATTCACTTAATGCACCGATTGCATGTGTTCCGGTAATGATGAATCCACCTGTTGAAATGCGTCTAATGGGAGTGAACTGAAATCTGAATTCACCGTTCACCATGGTAAAATTACCTGATTGAATGGTTGGATTTCCCCTAAACTTGGCACTATCTGATGCAAAGAGTGCAAAATTAGTATTTACGGATGCAGGATCATGTCTTTCATGTCTGATGCCGAAGCGAATGCCGGATGGTCTAATGAATTCATCTCTACGTAAGAATCGTAATTGTCCCCATCCATATTCTGCATATAGTCCTGCTCCTTGATTATAGTAATAATCACCATAGTCATTCTTGAAGAGGAATGATAAAACATTGATGCCATTCACTCCAATTACATATGGATTATCTCTTCGCGCAAGAGTGGAATAAGCCTGAGCTTCTATGAAGTACTTTTTGGATTTATCAAGATATTGTCTGTGAAACATATCTATATATGGTTTGCGATCAGCCCAACCATACCCAACTTGTACACCGGTCTCCGCATTGAATGATTGCGTGAATTGGAGTCCGATTCCAGTATATACTCCATGCACTCTATTATATCGTAAGATATTTTCAAAGCCGGTGAAGGGTCTGCGTTGAAATTGCTGAAAGAATCTGGACACATCGCCGAGCAGTGAATTGAAGGCACTTGTTGCAAGTGAATCTGGATCATCAATTGCTCTTTGAATTTGCTCATAAGCCTGTTCTTCTTCTTTTTTCAAAGGAAGCATGGCTTGTTCAATCCAAAATGAGGAATCAAATGTATTCGCTTTCTCATTAATCTCAACTCTTCTTTGCTCAAAGATATCCGGATCTATATATGGATTGATGACATAATCATAAGCGACTGTCTCGATATTGATATCAACTCTAGGAGCAAAAAGAAAGAGAATTTCAGCAGATAAAGAAGAATATATTCTCAAGCTTACCGGTAATGAAAAACGAGATTCAAATTCCTGAAAATTCTGCTCAAATGTGAATGATGCATCGAAGGGAAGTTTTACGGCTCGATTTGGAATAAGTGAGACAAAAACAGGTGCTAATTTTTCTTTATGAATGTGTACTGTACCTGAAAATAATCTTCTTTGTCCTGTTTTAGGTTTTACCTGTATTCGAGCAATTTCATTTCCATCATCAATCGTTGTCCCTTCAAGGATGAATTCATAGAAATCCAATGCATCGGGATGGAATGGAGTATATACTTCTTCTCCGGTTATCGATATAATATCCTCATAGATATTGATATTGGTTCCGAATGCAACAAAATTCGCTTGTGGAGGAATATTGGCAGTTTGTCTTTTCTGAATAATCTCATTGAAGAATTTATCCGGTTTCGCGAAATATCCCTTTGAATATGATTCTAGAATGGAAAAGATACTGGTATCATTCCTTCCACTGCTTCGTCCTGCCGTCAGTGTATCTGCACTGACAACGAATTTTGTGTATAACATATATGAATATCGTTGCAGAGAGTCACGCCATAATTGCTTTTTGGCCAAGACAGATCGCATGAGTTTGACACCGGGATCTTCGGCAGATACGATGACCTCTGCAGAACGAAATGCGGATTGACTGAGTTTGATGTCCAGGGTGATGTCCTTTGAACCTATGGACACTTGCTTGATGATTGATCCATATCCCACCATGCTAAATGAAAGTGTATAGTCCCCTTGTTTCACACGCAAAAGATAGGTCCCTTGCTTAGAAGTTACAGTCGCCTTTGATTCATTCCCCATTGCTCGAATCGTCACGAATTTCAATGGTTGAAGTGTGAGTGAATCCGTGATGCTTCCCCGAATAGTTGTCAAATCCGATGAGAATAGCAAAGCAGGAATCCATGAACACAGTAATGAGAGAATGCTGAATTTCATATTCGATCTCATTAAAAAACTCTATCGAGTCCTACCAAATCGCGTAATTCACGAACTTCTGCTTTTGTGAGTTGTCTATGTTCGCCTCTTCTGAGACCTGTTGTCGATAAAGTGGCAAAACGTTTTCTATCAAGTTTCTTCACTTCATAACCGAGTGATTCAAAGATTCTTCTGACTTCACGATTTTTCCCTTCTGCAAGAATAAGTCGTACGACTGAATGGTCTTTTGGCTCAACAAAAACTTCACAGGCACCTGTTCTGCCATCTTCCAATTCAACTCCATGACTGATTTTTCTAGCATCTCGAAGGTCAATGTCTTTATCAAGTCCTACTTTATATTCTCTTTTGATTTCAAACTTTGGATGCGTCAAACGATATGCGAGATCTCCATCATTGGTGATCAATAATGCGCCGGTTGTATTACGATCTAATCTTCCAACAGGAAATACTCTATACTTGCTTCGAATGAGATCTAATACGGTTGTTCTTCCTAATTCATCGGAAGCGGTTGTAATGATGTCTTTTGGTTTATTCAAAAGGAAATACACCAGAAATCTTCTATCTGTGACCGGTTCACCTTTCACAGTGACAAAATCATCCAATTGTACACGGGTGGAGAGATCAGTCACAATATTGCCATTTACTTTCACCATTCCGGATGTGATATATTCTTCAACGGCTCTTCTCGCACCAATTCCTGCATCAGCTAAATATTTATTGATACGCACTCCATCACTCTTTGCTGAAATGTCTTTTTTTCCTCGGTTAGTGGGTGAAGTTGACTTCTTACTGTGAGTGTTTGTACGATCACTCGATATTCTCGTATGTGAACGTTTGTCATCCCGGGATTCAGGACGTGATGATGTTTTATCTGTATGTTTTGATTCCCCCTTATTCCTAGTGCGAGTGTTTTTTACATCCTCTGTGGATCTTGAGCGAGACCGTTTTTGATCACGATATTCTGGACGTGAAGATGTTTTATCTGTACTTTTTGGAGTGGATTTACGTATGGGACTCTTGGTAGATGTCTTTGTTTGTCTGGCTCTCATGGATGCTCTCGTATTTGTGCAATGCAAAATTACGGAATTCCTCTCTAGGGTTACGCATCTGAGACTAAGAACTTGAGTGCTTGTTCAGCAATATGAGTAGGCATAATTTCCTTCATACAAGCATGCGTACCGATGGGACATGATTTCTGACCATGAATGGAGCATGGTCTGCAGGCAAGATTCATTTGCATGATCATAGAATGTTCGGACAATGGAGCAAACCCGAATGCAGGATGGGTTGGTCCAAAAATGGCAATTGTCGGACAATTCACAAGTGCAGCAAGATGAATTGGAGCACTATCATTTGCAATGAGTATCGGTGAATTTCGAAGAAGATGAATTGATTGATTCAATGTCATTGTTCCGGCCAGATTCAAGACTCGCCCTTTATGTTCCTTGGGAATTATGGAAGCGCATAGCTTTGCATCATTGTGCGAACCAATCAAAGATATTGTATGCGTGGTTTTCTCTAATAGGATTGAAATCAATTCTGTAAAATAATGAGCCGGCCATTTTTTTGTCTCCCATACACTGCCGGGTGCAATGACAATAGTTGGTTCTGTATAGTGAGTATTTTCTCCCGTGATCGAGGCTCTTAACATTGAACCTCTTTTGAAATTCTGCAATGGCAATACATTTGGCTCAATAGCTTTGAGCAAGAGTCTCTGTCGTTCAATCTCATGCACCCCTTTTTGATAGGGAAAGCGATCTGTGAGGAATAATGACAATGATGCAGTTCTATATCCAATACGTATGGGTATGCTCGAACATGCAAGAAGCAATCCTGTTCTGAATGATTGATGGACTGAAAGTATGCTTCCCGCTTGAACTTCGCGAATCGTACGAATCATTGCTATCAATCCTTTGATTCCTGAATGTTCATTTCTTTTATCAAAAATGATTGTTTCATTCAAAAGTCTCGGAAATGCTTTTGCAATTTCTGCACCTGCAGGAGTAGTGAGGAAAATAATCTTGTCATATGGTTTTGCACTACGCAATTCCTCAATGAGAAACATGGTCAATGCAATATCCCCAATGAAACCTGTTTGAACAATTATATGACAATGTTGATTATACATGATATTTCCAACGATTATGTTGCCATGTCCATTGCTCTGGATGCTCCCTGATTGCTTGCTCTAAAAATGCGGTATGTCGTTTTGTCAATTCCAAGATGCCATCTTTATTGGCAAATACATCATCTGTTTTGATTTCAGTGAGCGTAACTGAATATGTACCATCCATAGTTCTCACAGGCACCGCAAATACGAGTGGAGTGTCAAATCTTAATGCCAAAGCAGCTGGAGCTTCGAAGACGACTGCATTTCTACCAAAAAAAGGGATATGAACATCTTTTCTCGGGTCAGCCGCTTGATCAATAAGCAATGCCACCGGTTGATTCTGTTGCAATGCCTGAATGAGCGGTCTGGCTGCAGTATCCATGTCAACTGTCATATTTCCACCTCTTCTGCGAAGCGCAGTGATTGCAGAATCAATGAATGGATTTTTTTGACTTTTGGCAACCAATAAAAAGGATAATGTAGCATGAATTCCGGCAGTGAATGCTAAATATTCCCAATTAGTGAGATGTCCTGAGATAATGACAATTCCTTTGCCTCTTTCGAGAATATGATGTAATAATTCGATATTCGTAAATTTCATTCTCTGTGCAATTTTATCATTGCTGAGAAAATACATTGCTGCGATTTCAAGCAGAACAATGCCAAGATTTGCATATGAACCTTTCAATAGCTCTTTGTGATATGTAGCATCTTTTTCCGGAAATGCATTCTTTATATTATCCAGAGTGATTGCAGTTCGTTTGGAGGAAATACTCATAAGGATGAATCCAAGTATTCGGCCGGCTTTTTGCAGAGCCCATATTGGTAATGCCGCACTAAGATATCCGGTACATCGAAGCAATATGAGTAAAGCATATTGCAAGATCATCTGCTAAATTCTCCCCTACCTGCATCAAATGTATCATTATTCACATATTCTTGCATCCATCGTTCATTTCGAGGTTCATTAATGGCTGTTGAATGGACAAGAATATGATTATTGATATCGCGAAGATCAACAAAATGGAAATATACACCACCTTGAATTTCGGCATAAAACCATGATTCATAGGGTCTGGCGGATGTCCCCATATACTTCCTATCTACCTGTGTAGGCGCACCATATCTGCGTATGACCCTACCTCTGTCAGAGCGCCAACCTTCCCGAAATTGAGGATTTGAAAAATAGGTATTTGCATATGCAATACTCTTTCGAAATTCTTCCAATCGTTCATTCACAAAAGTCTCAGTATTGGGGTCACGTTCTTTCCAAAATCTGAACATAAACTTCTGTTTTGCAGTCAGATCGCCGAGTGCGGACCACAAAGATAGTTCTTGAGAATTTGCAAGACATTTCGCCTTTTCGAATTCTTCATCAATACGATTTTCTGAATACGTAGAAAATTCACTTTGCTGGAATAACTCATCTTCAGAGAATGTATTGGCAAGTTCGGGTGGCATTTCAGGATTCACGATATAAAATCGCTTCTGAGAGGTAACAGTATCTTTCTTCAATTGTCCAATATACTTCATGTGAACAGTATACACTCCACTTGGCAATCCCAATAATGGGATAGACACATATTCCACGATTGCCTCTGCATTCACTTGCTTTCGTATTGGAATCTCAGCCAATGTTCTCAGTGCTGCATCTTTGATTGCATACACAATATCTAAAGTATCACCAGGTAAGCAGGAATACAATTCAGCATAAAGATTGAGCGTGGGATCAGTTCCTATACATTCCAAACTTGGATTTGGAATAAGCAAGAGTCCATTTCTTTGTAATTGTTCGGACCAATGCTTTGTAGAAGAGTCCTGTAGAACTTCGATATTCATGGCAGTCATGATATCACTCATGTACATCTTGCGCCCATTCATGGCTCTAATACGAAGAGGCACTGAGATCATAGCAGATGCATTACTATCATTTACATCGAGAGCGGTGATATGCACAGTATATGAACCGGGCTTGATATAGAGAGAGCGTCCCCCAATAAGATACTTCTCATGGAGAACTACAGGATAT
>JALRFC010000085.1 GCA_023253875.1 Candidatus Kapaibacterium sp. | reverse complement strand
AACATATCCTGTCTCAGGATCAGGTATACCCTTAACTGTAACTTCCAATGTATAATTGTGTCCATGACCGAGAGGATTATTACATTTGTCAAAAATTTGTTCGTTTTTTTCATGAGAAAAAGTGGGATTGAACAAGCGATGTGCTGCGGAAAAATGCATTTTCCTTGTGACATAGACCATAATTGTCTCCTAAGAAAAGAATTGTAGCAGTTGAAACAGTCTCATACCAAGAATTGTTCCAACTCTATGTCAAACCTACGCATTTTGAATTGTATTCACGTACAAAGTCTTGAATTATCAAGTACATATCATGAAACACTTACATAATTATCCAATTTCGGCCTTTTCAATCTGGATTATATTAAGCCATCTACTATCATTGTCAACTACTTATGCAAATGGTTTTGAGAATGTATTGAGTGATCAAGCAATTATTCGGAAAGAAAAATTACATTCTCTTGAATTGGAAGCTGAACTTTCCATAACAATGCAAGGAGAGACAAATACAGCTGATTGCATATTGAGAATGGGAGGCAGGGATTCCCTATCAATGGAAATTTCAGGTCCATTTGGCATCAGTGTTGCTCGCTTATTTGCTGAGAAACAGTATTTCCTCTTTCATGACATGTTACAAGGCCGAGCAATCGAGGGTATTCCTACACAAGAGCAATTATCAGAAGTGACATTTATGCCATTATCATTTGATGATTATGCCTCATTGTTTCGTGCAGAGCCACCGGGCGATCCTCTCTCATTTATTCTTGTGGACTCATATTCCGATAGCACGAAGTTATTGTATAAACGCATATCAGTTATACAAACAACTGAGTTTATTCTCTGTTCAAAAGAGAATGGAACCATCAAAGAATATCAAAGAAAAAATGTGGATGGCACTATTGAGTTATCGATGATTTATGATCATTATTCCACAATTGAAGGGGTATTAATGCCAGGGGTGGTTACACTGAGCGCTCCTTCCCGAGGATTGCAATTAACTGTTTCCAGTGAAAAGATAATCGTCAATTCCCCACTGAATACTTTACGATTCCAACTTCCGGCTTCAATCAAACCATTACGAATGGAATAGAAAACATAGATGAAAGAATTCCATCGTTCCTATTTTACTACAGTTCTGTTCCTCTTGATCTTTTTGATTCAGAGTTCATATGTGCATGGACAATCTGCTATTGATACAAGCGGACTCGATATGAAAACCAAGAGATCCGGACTTGACTCAACAGTCACTTATACGTCTCGTGATAGTACAGTCTTTTCTCTCAAAAAAAGAACTTTGCTCTTAAAGGGTGATGCAGAAATCACTCTCAAAAAGCAGAAACTCAATGCTGAATCGATCGAAGTGGATTTCAATGAATCAATCGTAAAAGCTCAAGGGAAAAAAGACTCAATGCAAAGAAAGATAGGGTATCCTCAGTTTAATGATAATGGCGAAGAATTTACCGGAGAGACTATATTATTCAATTTGGAAACAAGGAAAGGTACCATAACCTTTGGTGAAAGCAAAGCTGATGAAGGTGGATTTTATTATGGATCTAAAGTCAAAAAGAGTTCCGATAATACACTGTTTATAGAAAATGGATGTTATACAACTTGTACAAAACCACATCCCCATTTTTACTTTGGCGCTTCAAAAATGAAAGTGGTTACCGATGATCGAGTTTTTCTTGACAATATTTCTTTTGTTGTAGAAGATGTCCCAATCATCACACTTCCAATTGGAGTATATGTACCAAACAAAAGCGGACGTACTTCGGGTTTATTATTCAATATCCCTTATGTATCCACAGTAGATGGTATTGTTGCACAAAACCTTGGTTATTTCTGGGCTATCAGTGATTATGTAGATGCTCAATTTACAGCAGATCTCTTTAGTAAAACCGGTTATCTCTTAAGAAATGTATGGAGATATGCCGTTCAAGATAAAGTCAATGGAAATGTATCCATTGAGTTTGGCAATAGAAGAATTGATGCTCAATCGGAATATGTGAATAGTTGGCGATTGACCGGTGCACATCAACAAACCCTGAATCCCCAATCTCGTATCACAGCTTCATTTAATGTTGCTACATCATCATATATTAATCGATATGCAAGTACATTGAATGAAAGACTCACACAGTCCTTATTTTCTAATGCCGGTTATTCATCTTCATTCGACAATGGAACAACCCTGGGTATTGATATTGCATCCACGCAAAATATCGTTACAAAAGAATATTCCGTCAATCCTAATATTACATATAATATACCAACCTTTTTTCCATTGAAAGGAAGCATTTCAAGTAATTCTTGGATGAGTGATATTGGAGTTTCATACTTTGTTCGTGGAGCATTTTCACATAATTCAGTGCGTTCAATCAGTGCGAATGATCCTGGAAATCCTTTGCTGAAAGACACAGTGTTTTCTACGAGGAATACAAGTGTCATACGACATAATCCATCCATTAGTATTTCACCAAAGTTTGGCTATTTTTCTATCACTCCAAGTATTTCTTATTCTGAAAATTGGTATTTCAGAAGTTTGACAAGAACTATGAATCCTACTGATTCTAGCATTATCGAGTCAACAGAAACAAGTGTCTCACCACTTCGAGAAACGCAATTTCAAGCCTCTCTTGGAATTGGCACACGATTATTTGGGCTCATTAAACCACGCATTTTCGGGATCAATGCTTTTCGACATACATTTTCTCCCACAATTTCCCTTTCCTATGTGCCTGAATACTCAGCGCAATCATCTGATAATATAAAAGTATATCGTGATCTAAGACAAAATCGAGACATTGAATATTCTCGTTTCGAATTGGATGGCGGTAGATCAGCAATGAAAGGTTCTACTTTTATCAATTTTGGATTGAGTAATCGCTTTGAAGCAAAAATACAGCAACAAGATTCCGCAGATAAGAACATAGATCTATTACAATTGGATATTTCGGGATCATATGCAGTATCACTTGATTCCATGCGGTGGAGTGCAATAACAATGGCATTCAGAACCCCATCAATCGGGTCATTTAATGTCAATGGAAATGCAGGATTTACACTATATGATGAAGAAGCAAATCAGTTTGGAACAATGACTCCAATTAATGCTTTATTGATTGAACGAGGAAAAGGGCCGGCACGTTTGACTTATGCATCAATCAATATTTCAACACAATTGGCATCGGGTTCTATGTCATTCGACAATAATGATACAGACTCCAATGTTCAAGAAAATTGGGCCGCAGCTGCTGATAGATTTTCTGTGCGAACAATTGCTGAAAGAGATGATGTAGATTATTTCGGTGAAAGAGGTATTGGTGGTGGACCTTTGCAATTTCCGTGGTCTGCATCTACCAGTGTAACATATTATTATGGGGAACCAATAAAAGGCATGATTTCCAGACGATTTGATGCCAGAGCAGATATTGATATTCGTGTAACATCCACATGGAATATCAGATCCTCATGTAGTTATGACTTCATTAATTCAATGTTAGTGGCCCCGAGTATTTCTCTCATCAAGGATTTGGATTGTTGGGAATTATCCGCTAATTGGTATCCAACAGGATTTAATCAAGGTTTTATTATCCGTTTTGCAGCAAAGGCCTCGCAATTGCGAGACCTTCAATTAATCAAACGGACATTGCCCGCATATAGATGATTGTCATTATTGAAATGCAGTAGACAAGAATTGTTGCTTTTCATATTCATGTTTCTTACCAAATCCGGTTGCTGGACTTGCAGCTTCTGGTCGACCGGCATAAGACAATACTTGTCCATTTCCAATGACTTCCATGAGTCTTGGGGCTATGTAGTACCAAGAACCTTGATTCTTTGGTTCTTCTTGCACCCATATTACACTTTTTGCTGAAGAATAGCTCGAAAGGATAGATTTCGCGATATCATCTCTAAAAGGATATAACTGTTCAACTCTTATGATGGCAACAGATTGTTCTTTTTGAAGTTTTGCTCTTTCTGCAATCAAATCATAATACACTTTTCCTGAACATATCAATACTTTTTTAACTGTTGATGTGTTGACGATATGTTCATCATGAATGATTTCACGGAAAGAAGGAACTAGTAAATCACTGAGCACAGAAAGCGGTTTACGTAATATTTCTTTTGGTGACATTACAATCATTGGCTTTCG
Organism: Candidatus Kapaibacterium sp.; assembly: GCA_023253875.1. Lineage (GTDB taxonomy): Bacteria > Bacteroidota > Ignavibacteria > Kapaibacteriales > UBA961 > UBA961. The sequence continues at coordinate 3,001 of JALRFC010000085.1, read as the reverse complement.
ATATGGCCCTTTGACTTGTCTACGCAAAGCATGAAAATACTGTGCCGGTGTAGTAAAATTGCACACGAACATATTATTCTCCGCACACAGCTGAAGGAATCGTTCTAGTCGTGCACTTGAATGTTCGGGACCTTGCCCTTCATACCCATGTGGTAATAGCAGAGTAAGATTCGAGTGTTGTCCCCATTTAGCTTCCGAACTGCTTATAAACTGATCAATAACAACCTGTGCACCATTGACAAAATCACCGAATTGTGCTTCCCAGAGTGTCAGACCATTCACAAGAATTGTGGAATAACCAAATTCAAAACCAAGTACTGCTTCTTCGGAAAGCGGACTATTGAATATGCGTAGTTTAGCTTGCTCAGTGGAAATAGAATTGAGTAAAATCAATTCTTCTTCAGTCTGAAAATCTCTAAGAATCGCATGACGATGACTGAATGTACCACGACCGCAATCTTGACCACTCATCCGTATATCATGTCCTTCCAATAGAAGCGATCCAAATGCAAGAGCTTCACCCATTGCCCAATCAATTGCAGGTTGTTCTGATTCAAGCATATGTGAGCGCTTATTGAGCAGGTCGATGACTTTGGGATTGGCTGTGAAACCCTGGGGTATCGTGGAAATTGCCTTTGCAATAGCATGTAAGACATGTGGTTCTACTTTGGTATGTACTGTAGAAGATATATCAGCACCGGCATAAGGATCATGCACTTTCACATTCACAGAATTTCTTGCCGAGAAAGCCGAATGTAATTCTTCTTTTACCTCTCCGACGATTGCATTCAATTCCTCTTCTGTGAAGATCCCACCTGCTGTGAGTGATTGTGCATATTTCATTCTCACAGGAACTTGGGCTTTAATTTTTTTATACAATAACGGTTGAGTATAACTCGGCTCATCTGTTTCATTGTGTCCATATTTTCGATAGCAGAATACATCAACGATCACATCATCATTGAACTTCTGGCGATATTCAAATGCAAACATTGCAGCAATGCGTACTGCTTCTGGATCATCACCATTCACATGAATGATTGGCACTTGCAACATCTTTGCGATATCACTTGCATATGGAGTTGATCTTCCATCATCAGGTGAAGTTGTAAAACCAATTTGATTATTGATGATCACATGAATCGTACCACCTGTCTTATATCCTGTTAATCGAGATAAATTCAAGGTTTCAGGTACAACACCTTGTCCTGCAAAGGCTGCATCACCATGGACAAGTATTGGCAAATGTGCATTACAATCTGTATCATCAATCAAATCATCCAAAGCTCTGGCAATACCTTCAACAACTGGGTTCACAGCTTCCAAATGGCTTGGATTTGGAGCGAGCATAACATTTACTGTTTCTCCGGTTCGAGATGTATATACTCCTGTCGCACCAAGATGATACTTTACATCGCCTGATCCATCAAAAGAATTTGGATCATAATTCCCTTCAAATTCATCGAATATTTTATCATAGGGCTTATTTAAAATATTCGCAAGTACATTTAAACGACCTCTATGAGCCATACCAATAACCACACCCTTGATTGAATCCTTGGAAGATAATTCCAATGTTTTTTCAAGAAATGTAATCGTGGTTTCTCCACCTTCCAATGAGAATCTCTTTGATCCAAGATATTTGGTATGTAAATACTGTTCGAACTGTTCAGCTTTCGTCAAATGTCTATAGATATGTAATCGCTGTTCTTTAGAGAATGCATAGGAAAAACGTGAAGGTTCTACCCATTTTTGAATAAATCTTTCTTTGACCGGGTCTTGCACATGCATATATTCAATACCCAGCTTTCCACAATAGGTATCATGGAGAATATCTATTATATCCCGAAGTGTAGCTCTATTAATACCACCTATGCCACCGGTATCAAATTCTCTATCCAAATCCCAGATAGTGAACCCATAGGCAGCAGGATCCAATTCAGGATAATAATATGCTTGAAGTCCCAAAGGATTGACATCAGCAAGAAAATGACCTCTTACACGGTATGCATTGATCAGTTGAGCGACACGCGCTTCTTTGTCAAGAGATTCCAATTCATCTTGTGACATGAATGGATTGATACGATTATCTTTCTGCCAACGAACCGGCTCAAATGGTATATGAAGATTTGCAAAGATCTGATCATAGAAATGTTCTTCACCCAATACCAGTTTATGAACATAAGCCAAGAATTCACCGGATTCTGCACCTTGAATAATGCGATGATCATATGTACTCGTGACTGTCAAGACCTTGCTGATTGCCAAAGTTGACAGTACATCCGGCATCACAGCTTGGAATTCTGCGGGATATTCAATGGAACCTGTGGCAATGATTAAACCCTGTCCTTCCATCAATCGTGGAACTGAAGAAACCGTACCAATAGTACCGGGATTTGTCAAAGAAATTGAAGCTCCAGACAATTCATCAACAGTAAGTTTATTAGTTCTGGCTTTTGCTATCAATCCATCATATTCACCACAAAATTCAGAGAATGTCATTTGCTGTGCATTCTTGATACTTGGGACAACCAGCATTCTCATACCGTCTTTACGGGTGACATCCACTGCAAGTCCAATATTGACAGAAGCTCTTTTAATTCTGTGCGGAACTCCATCAATCATTGAGAAAGTATCATTCATATGCGGATACTTGACGAGTGCTTTCACTAAAGCCCAAGCTAGAATATGCGTATAGGATATCTTTTTCTTCTTATTTCTTTCGAGATGTCTATTGATCAAACGACGATTTTCTTCAAGGGCCTTAACGGGTATGACACGGAATGAAGTCGCTGTAGGTACATTGAGTGATTGCGACATATTTGCCGCAATTCTCATTCCTATACTTGAGAGTTTTTCCGGAACATCTGTGGATGATAGTGGGATGCTTGTTTCTTTACTGGATTGCTGAATCACTTCTTTTTTGGATTCAGTCTTGACGGGGGTTGGCTCTGACATGACTTCGATCATGTCTTCATGGGAATTGTACTCTACTTTCCCC
>JALRFC010000084.1 GCA_023253875.1 Candidatus Kapaibacterium sp. | reverse complement strand
CTCCAACATTGACCGTAGTATCATTGCCTATCACTTGAGCTGCAATCATGGTCATTGCTTCAGATTGTGTTGGATTTACTTTCCCGGGCATGATTGAACTTCCGGGTTCATTTTCTGGGATGGAAATTTCACCCAAGCCACAACGAGGACCGGATGCCATCCAACGAATATCATTGGCAATCTTCATCAGTGAGCAGGCAAGTGTTTTCAATGCGCCATGAGCAAATACAAGTGCATCATGTGCAGCAAGGGATTCAAACTTATTCGGCGCAGTAATAAATGGAAGTCCTGTCAGTTCAGCGATGGTCTTTGCGCCACGAACCGCGAATTCAGGATGTGTATTGAGTCCTGTTCCAACAGCGGTTCCGCCCAATGCCAATTCATATAATCCACCCAATGAGAATTCTATACGTGCAATGTCATTGTTCAATTGTTGCACATAGCCGGAAAACTCTTGTCCCAATGTTATTGGAGTTGCATCCATAAGATGCGTTCTACCACTTTTGATAAAGTTCGAAAATTCTTGGGCTTTTGATTCAAATGTATGCTTTAGTGCATGAACCGCAGGTAAGAGTAAATGGACAATTTGTTCGACGGCAGCAATATGCATTGCAGTCGGAAATGTATCATTTGAGCTTTGGGATTTATTGACATCATCATTGGGATGTATCGGTTTTTTTGACCCCATCTCTCCGCCAGCAATCTCAATAGCACGATTGGAAATGACTTCATTTGTATTCATGTTTGTTTGCGTACCACTTCCTGTTTGCCAAATAGACAGTGGAAAATGTGCATCGAGTGTTCCGGCAATTACTTCATCAGCGGCTTGTATGATGAGGTCTTTTTTTTCAGTGGCAAGAATTCCAACTTCACAGTTCACTAGAGCCGCAGCTTTTTTCAAGATTCCAAGTGCTCGAATCAATTCACGTGGCATCTTCTCTATTCCAATTGCAAAATGATGCAGCGATCGTGCTGTTTGAGCGCCATAATACATGGATGAAGGCACCTCAATCGGGCCCATGGAATCAGTTTCAATTCTTGTTGACATGTTCATTTCCATACATTGTGGTGAATGTAGAATCAGCGTAATTTTGAAACACTGACTATTGTTTTGATTTGCTGTTTCACTTCTTGTTTCTGACCTGAATTTGCATCTTTGACAACTGCATCCAACTCTGTAACTACATCATTGTTCTTGAGAAGGGTTTCTCCTGTTTCAATATCAACAATGGTTTTTCCTGCACCTTCAAAGCGTGAAGAATTCAATGTGAATGCAATCCCTTTTGGGAGTGACTTGGGGATTTCAGTAGTTGCAGTGAGCACAGCATTGACAATCGCCACTTTTCTTCCATTGAATTGATGGATTGAACCAAGTGTATATGTTACAGTATTTGTCACGGTGAGTATGCCTGAAACAGGGATCACATCAACCTTCGTCCATGTTTTTGAACCTTTCAAATCTCCTTCATCAGGGAATGTTTGATACTCTTGTTGCATTGGCATTTGAAAGAATTGCGCTTTCACTTGTTGCATCAATTGTTCTTTCATTTTTTCAGGGATTGAATCCTTTTTCGCACCAAGCATTTGATTAACGATTGCATTCAAACCAAGCACTTCTTCCACTTTACCGAATTTGCTGACATTTGCCACAACTTCGGCTCCAATGATGCTACTGTATTGAACAAAATCAGGATTTTTTCTATCGGCAGCTTTCCCTGAATTGAATTGCATGGACATTGTTTCCCCTGGTTTTTGAGGATTTGGTCCTTTCTCATTGACAATCATGCTATCAATGCGAATGCTCATTTCAACGGAACCATCAGGATTGATTTTACGTATGATTTTAGTATATGTTTGAGTGATTTCTTGTTCGAGAGCAAGTCCATTTCTATTGATGCTATTTTTTTGTGTTACTCTAAATTGTGAAGTATCACCTGATTTTGGCGCATAATAGAATGATTTCAAGGATTGGCTTTCAACTTTTGGTGCATTGGTAATTGCATCAAAAGTCCAAGCTTTACGCTCTTCATTTCCTGATGCTGGTGCATCTGAATCATTGCATGAAGTCAATACGAACAATATCATTGCAAAAGCGAGGATGGATCCCCTGAGCCGAGATTGTGTTAGTTCCATTTGTATCGTCCTAAAAGTGTCCAAGTAGATTCTGTTTTGATATCTTGAGTGAATTGTTCTCTTTTATATTGAGAAGTGACTTTTGCATCATATTTCAAAGTCACTTTTTTCACCCATCCCGATGAAGTCAATTCCATTCTAATTGTTCCATTTCCCTTTGCTTCTTGAATTGGAACCGGTGCCGGAATTCCAAAAAATCTTGCATCATCATCTGTAATTGGTGTAAGTGCTTTCGATACAGCTTCAATCACATATTCCCCTTTTGTATATTCGGCAATTCTTACTTCGACTGTGTCTACAAAATCTATTCCATCAAGTCGTAAACGGATGGGTCTTTTCCAAATGGAATCGGGAGCTATGACAATTTTACCGGGGATCAATTGCTTTGAAACATCTGCAATCCAAGCGGCTTGTTCATCTTTTAACGCATGCATCCATGTAAACTTCTGTGCTGTATCTAGTGCATCTTTACCTTCTTTGACGATATAATTTCTGAGCCAGATGATATCACCCGGCTGATCAACACCAATCACATCTGACACTTCAGTTTTTGGAGAATAAACCAATGCGAATTGATGATTCAGCAAGGCCATATTTGCAATAGCATCCGGAAATTCTGTATTGACAGTTGCTGCTTTTGGATTTTGAGAATCATAGAGCAATTGTGCGGGACCATCAAAAAATGCGTATTTCATGGAATCTATATTGCACACGATTGCTTGTCCCTCTATGCCTGATGGCTGAGGAGATTGAGGAGACTGAGTAAAATTATATTGCACTTTTCTTTGATATTGCTTTCCAATGCTATCACGATACATTCTGTTGACAATCGTTTTGTCTTCCATTACATATGATGCATAAACATTATCCTTGAAGTCAACTCTCAATGCATATTTCAGTTCGGGAGCTTTTTCACCTTTGGTAGCAGATTGTGCAATGGATGTGATTGGCATCATGCAGAAGAACATGAAACTTGCAGATAACAAGCATTGTGCGAAATTCATGGTGCTGTATCCTATGATTGTAAAGTCTGAAAAAGTGTCCAAGAAGCGAGCGTCATGCCATCCCAGATCTCACCATGTTTAATCATGGAAGCGCATTCTTCCAAGGGTACATGAATGATTTCTATTTCTTCGGTTTCCTCGGTATCCTGCTCAGTGAAGTGTAATTCACGGGCAATATACACGGTACATAGTTCATTTGTGATGCCATTACATGGATTGAATGTCCCGATTGGTTTCATCATTCCTGCAATTATTCCCGTTTCTTCTCTCAATTCTTTCAGTGCATTTTCACGTGGCTCCATAGCATGCGATATGCCTCCGCCCGGAAATTCAATACTGATTCTTTGATTGAGATAACGATATTGTTTGACCATGATCATGGTTGTATCATTCAAAAGAGGAATGATGATTGTGGAGCCATGAGTATGGACATAATAATATTCACTTTGAGAATGACCATCTGCCAGAACATATGTTTCTTTCACATATTTCCAATATGGATTCTTATGAAGAATCTCTTGTTGTAACGTGGAATATGGTTGTTCTTTTGACATGATGATACCTGAGAAAAAAAGGCGACGCTTCATAGTGAAATGAACGTCGCCTTTCTAACATGTTCTCAATGATTATGCATTATTCGCAACAATCTCACTTTCAGTAAAGAAGAAAGCGATTTCATTTGCAGCATTTTCAGGTGAATCTGAACCATGAACAGCATTTTCTGCTTTTGAGCCTGCGAAATTCTTGCGAATAGTGCCCTCTGCAGCTTCAGCCGGATCAGTTGAGCCAATCAATGCACGATAATCTTCAACCGCATTTTCTTTTTCAAGAGCGATTGGAACGATTGCGCCGGAAGACATGAATTCACACAATTCACCATAGAATGGACGTTCTTTGTGTACTTCATAGAATGTTCCTGCTTGTGCAGCTGAAAGTCTTGTCATTTTGAATGCAAGAACTTTGAATCCAGCTTGTGTGATTTGAGCGATGATTTCGCCAACAACATTTTTGCGTACTGCATCTGGTTTGATGATTGCAAGTGTTCTTTGTTTCATTGTATTGATCTATGTAATGGTGAACGAATTCTGATTATGCTTGAACGGATAATGCTTTGGCAACAGATTTACCGATATCTGCAGGTGAATCTGCAACAATGACTCCAGCAGCACGCATAGCATCAACTTTCGCTGATGCAGTGCCTTTGCCACCGGAAATTATGGCTCCTGCATGTCCCATTCTCCGTCCCGGAGGAGCAGTACGTCCTGCAATGAATCCAATGACGGGTTTTGAAACATGTCCTGCAATATAGTCTGCTGCTTCTTCTTCTGCTGTTCCGCCGATTTCACCAATCATGATGATTGCTTCTGTCTCAGGATCTTCATTGAAGAGTTTGATTGCATCAATGAACTTTGTGCCAATGATTGGATCACCACCAATACCAATGCAGGTTGTTTGACCAAGGCCTACATCTGTCAATTGCTTCACTGCTTCATAGGTCAATGTACCACTTCGTGAAACAACACCGACAGTTCCTTTTTTATGAATGAAGCCCGGCATGATCCCCAATTTGCATTCATCAGGAGTAATGATTCCTGGGCAATTTGGCCCGATCATACGGCTATTTGATTGAGAAAGAGCGGTATTTACTCTGATCATATCACGAACAGGAATTCCCTCTGTAATGCACACAATCAACGGTATGCCTGCCTCTATTGCTTCAATAGCTGCATCTGCGGCCATACTTGCCGGAACAAAAATAATACTTGCATCTGCGCCTGTGGCATTCACGGCATCAATGACGGTATTGTAGACAGGAACAGGGCGATTGAATAGGTCTTCATTTTTACCGGAATACATCAAACCATGTTTGCCGGGAGTAACTCCTGCAACAACATTGGTACCGTAAGCAAGCATTTGTGAAGTATGAAATGTTCCTTCAGAACCGGTGATTCCTTGAACGATGACTTTCGTATTCTTATTGACGAGGACGCTCATAATGATCGCAATTGAGGAAAATGAATAATCTTAGACGACAAAAATAGGAAATTTCCCCAGCAAAAAGGCATCAAGAAATGATTGTCTTTTCCCCATCATTCATTGATTGGGAGGCACAAAAAGGACTTCTTCACCCTGTTTAATCATTCCATAACGCTCTCGAGCGAGTCGTTCTATGGTTCCATCGTCTTTTTCTAGACTCTGTATGATTGCATTCAGTGAATCTCTCATGCTATGCTGATAATGAATATCAGCATCTATAATGGCTTTTTCTTTTTCTAATTGCCATCCTTCATAAATGCCATAATCAGAAAAGAAAATATAAGCCATACCAAGTATGACACTTATTCCTGTCCAAAGAAATCGTTTCTTTTTCTCTTCTTTGATTTGATTGTCTGTTGCATTATTCATGTTATGCTTCAGCCAATAGGTAATTGATACATACGATATGTTTTATAAACAGTCCCATGCATGGTTGTTGTAAGGGCTTTCTTCATTGGTTCATTATCTTCCAGAATCCAGGATGCTTCTCCATATTGAATACCTTTAGGGAGTCCACGAGCTCCGATCTCTTGATAGAGCACAGCATCGACCCCATGTTTTTGATATTCAGGTAATACACCCAAAACGATGATTCGTAATAGGTTTATGGATTTTTTCTTCGTAAACAAATGCCAGAGGGCACCGAGAAGTGAGCCGGACTTATTATGAACAAGGCATTGATTGATATCGGGTAATGCGAGAGCAAAACCGGCAACTTTACCTTTCACTTCAGCGATCAATGTATAGGTTGGATCCGCAATTTGTTTCAAATCGGCAGCAAGGAAATCAAATTCTTCATCAGTCATTTTCACGAATCCCCAATTGGGTTGCCATGCTGAATTATAGATCTCTTTAAGTGTTTTCACATCTCTTGCGAATGCCTTTTTATCTTTAAAATTTACTTCCCTAATGGTGACTTCAGATCTTTTGCGAATTAAATCCACCAAACGCTTCATTTTATCAGAGACAAAAGTATTCTGATCTAAAATATATGCGTGTAAATCTTTGACTTTGCTTAGACCATATCCTTCATACAAAGCTTGATAATAGCGAGGATTATAAGTCATGAGAATCACAGGATGTGAGTTATAGCCATCTACCAATAGACCACATTCATCATTCATGCTTGGATTGGCTGGTCCACGCATATCCTCCATGCCTTGTATTTTGAGCCATGATTTTGCACTATCGAAGAGTGCATTTGCCGTTTCTTGATTGTTTTCACATTCAAAAAAACCAAAAAATCCCACTTTGTCATTATGGGCAATATTATGGTTATCATTGACGATAGCACCGATTCTCCCTACAATCTTTCCATTTCTCTCGGCAAGAAACAATTGCATTCTTGAATGAGCATAGAAGGGGTTTTTGTGTTTGTCGAGAAGTTTCAGGCGATCCATCATGATGGGTGGTACGAAATGAGGATCATTGGGATAAAAATCTTTTTGACAAGCAATGAATCGTTTGATATCAGCTTTTGCTTCAATTGGCCTGATTTGGACTACACTCATAACAATACCGAACAAATAATGGAAAGAAGTGGTGTAAAATAGTGGAATTCATCGAGATATTAGCGGATGTCAATCGCAAGTGACCGAAACTTGATAATTTTGCATGTCATTTGTTCAAGGTATTGTAATGCTACTCATCATTCCCTCAATTGATATTCATCATGGTTCATGTAGGCGCTGTATTGAAGGAGCTCCTGGGACTGAATCACTGTATGCTGAATATTCCAATCATCCCGAGCGATTGGTAAAACTTTGGCGGAGAGAAAATGCGAAATCGCTTCATATCACAGATTTTGATGCGATGTTTGAACATGACCCGCATGCAAATACCGAGTTGATAGTATCAATGTTGCGTTCAACAGATATTCCCATTCAATTATTATCATCACTCCCGGATGCAGAGCTCTGTTCCTATTGGCTTGAACAGGGCATGTATAGAGTCATCATCAATGAAGTGATGTTGACTGATCCAGACGGTGTCAAAGCTTTGATTAAACAGTAT